>JAJTGB010000088.1 GCA_021298995.1 Comamonadaceae bacterium
CACAACAACATTGTGTTGGCCGTGCTCAACAACGAGTTCACCGTCAAGCGTTTGTACAAGCGCGGTGGCGTGGTCAAGCTGGTGGCTGAAAACAATTTGTATCCGCCCATTGTGGTCAAGAGCGGCGAGGAGCTCAGCGTTTGGGGCGTGGTCACTTACAACTTGCACAAGTTGTATTGAGGCCTCCTCAATCTGCCGTGTATTGCTATGAGTTCTGCCACACCAGCACCTGTTCAACAATTGGCCTTGGTCGATTGCAACAACTTCTACGTCAGTTGCGAACGCTTGTTCCGTCCCGACCTGCGCGACGTACCCGTGGTGGTGCTGTCCAACAACGATGGCTGCGTGGTGTCGCGCTCCAACGAGGCCAAGGCTTTGGGTGTGCGCATGGGCCAGCCTTGGTTTGAGTGCAAAGCTTTGGTGGCCGAGCACGGCGTGTTTGCACTCAGCAGTAACTACGCTTTGTACGCAGACCTGTCCAACCGCGTGATGCAAATTTTGAGCGAGTATTCGCCGCGCTCGGAGGTGTATTCCATTGACGAATGTTTTGTCGACCTCACCGGCACCCCCAACTTGCGCGAGGTAAGTTACGCCATGCGCCAGCGCGTGGTGCAGTGGACGGGCATTCCGGTGTGCGTGGGCATTGGCCCCACCAAAACATTGGCCAAACTGGCCAACCATGTGGCCAAGAAGCATCCGCGCTCGCAAGGCGTTTTCAATTTCAATGCACTCACTGAAGTGCAAAAAGAAAAGCTGCTCACGCAATTGCCCGTGGAAGAAGTGTGGGGCGTGGGCCGCAAACTGACTAAGCGTTTGGCCGAGTACAACATTCACACGGTGCAAGATTTAAAAACCGCACACACGCCCACACTGCGCGCAGACTTTGGGGTGGTGATTGAAAAAACGCAACGCGAATTGCAAGAAATTCCGTGCGTCGATTTGCAAGAGGTCACGCCCGACAAACAGCAAATTATTTCCAGCCGATCATTTGGTAACATGGTGACCGAGCTACCCGTTTTAAAAGATGCGTTGTCTACGTTTGTGGCCAACGCTTGCGCCAAGTTGCGCGCGCAAAACAGCCAAGCCGCACTCATTCAAGTGTTCTTGCACACCAACCGATTTAGAAAAGACTTGCCACAATACTCGCCCAGCTTGGCCGTGCCACTGCCCTACCCTACCAACGACAGCCTGGTCATTTTTAGATGGGTAGACGCGCTGTGCGAGCGCATGTACAAGCCAGAGTACCAATACAAAAAAGCGGGCATTGTGTTGAGTGATATCAGCCCGGTATCGCACTATCAAGGCGACCTGTTAGAAGAGCCTGCGCCAGCACAAGGCACGCTCATGCAAACCTTGGACGCACTGAACCAGCGCTTTGGCCGCGGCGCCGTCAAGGTATCCACACAAGGGGCCTACAGCGGTTGGCAAATGCGACAAGAAAGACGCTCACCCAACTACACCACCGACTGGGCGGAGGTGCCAGTGGTTTAAGCACCTCAGAAAAAGGGTGCATTCACACACAAGATATGCGAAACTGCGGACAAGGCCCAATCGCCATGCAACCACAAACACTCATCGTCGGTATTCACCTAGCTCGTAGCACCCGCGGGCGCATCTGCTCGCCTCCAAAACAACGCAACTGATTTTTTCTGTTTGCGTTTTTAATTTCTGGAGAGCTTCATGGCTGATTTGTTTGAAAACCCAATGGGTTTGTGCGGTTTCGAATTCGTAGAGTTTGCGTCCCCTGTAGCGGGTCTTATCGAGCCTTTGTTTGAAAAAATGGGCTTTTCTTTGGTGGCCAAGCACCGCTCCAAAGACGTGGTGCTGTACCGCCAAGGCGAGATCAATTTCATTGTGAACCGCGAGCCCAGAAGCCTAGCGGGTTACTTTGCTGCAGAGCATGGCCCTTGCGCATGTGCTCTGGCATTTCGAGTGAAAGACTCTCACAAAGCCTACGCCCGTGCGCTAGACATGGGCGCGCAACCCGTCGAGGTGCCGACAGGGCCGATGGAGTTAAGACTGCCCGCCATCAAAGGCATTGGCGGAGCTCCCCTGTATTTGATCGATCGTTACGAAGACGGAAGAAGCATTTACGACATTGACTTTGAATTCATTGAAGGCGCAGACCGCCACCCAGTGGGCCATGGCTTCAAAATCATCGACCATCTCACACACAACGTCTACAAAGGTCGCATGGCGTTTTGGGGCGCTTTTTACGAGAAGATTTTTAACTTCCGAGAAATTCGCTACTTCGACATCAAGGGCACACACACAGGCCTCACCAGCCGCGCCATGACGGCACCCGATGGACTCATCCGCATTCCTTTGAACGAAGAATCTGGCAAAAATGGCGGGCAAATTGAAGAGTATTTGATGCAGTTCAACGGCGAAGGCATTCAGCACATTGCTTTGCGCACGGACGACCTGATGAAAAGCGTTGACGCCCTGCAAATGGCCGGTATTCCCCTCATGACAGCGCCCAACGACATCTACTACGAGATGTTGGAAGAGCGTTTGAAAGGCCATGGCGAACCGGTGGCAGAATTGCAGGCACGCGGCATCTTGTTGGATGGGTCGACGGCCAATGGCGAAAAGCGTTTGTTGTTGCAAATCTTCTCGCAAACTTTGTTGGGCCCAGTGTTCTTCGAATTTATCCAACGCAAGGCCGACGAGGGCTTTGGCGAAGGTAACTTCAAAGCATTGTTTGAGTCCTTGGAACGTGATCAAATTAGACGTGGCGCCCTTCAAGTAGACGCCTAAAGGAAAGTCATGAAAATTAGCCGAATTCACCATGCAGCCTATCGCTGCAAAGACGCCAAAGAAACCGTCGAGTGGTACGCCAAAAACTTGAACATGGATTTTGTGCTGGCCATTGCCGAAGACTTGGTGCCATCTACCAAAGCGCCCGATCCTTACATGCACATCTTTTTGGATGCAGGCGGCGGCAATGTGCTGGCCTTCTTCGAATTACCCAACTCCCCCGAAATGGGCCGCGATGAAAACACGCCCGCGTGGGTGCAGCACATGGCGTTTGAAGTGGACAGCATGGAAACCTTGCTGGCCGCCAAAGCCAAGCTAGAAGCCAATGGCGTAGAAGTGTTGGGCCCGACCAACCACACCATCTTCAAAAGCATCTACTTCTTTGACCCCAATGGTCACCGCCTAGAACTGGCCACCAATATCGGTACGCCAGAGATGTACAAAACCTTGGACGAGGTGAAGTGGGACATGCTGAACGAGTGGAGCAAAACCAAGCGCGCTCCCAAGCATGCGGCTTGGATGCATGAACCGGGTTAAATCCTTTAAAGGCGGAGTAATCTTCGACTCAAGAGAGTCTGCAGGTTTCTTCGCCCGTCGAGTACAGCATTGATGGTGACAAATTTTTCATTCACCAGATAAATAATGCGATAGGGTTTGAAAAAGATTTGGCGGTAGTCTCGGATGCCAATGTCTATCAAGTCGCTTGGCACGCTTCCGCGTTCGGGGAAATTTGCCAACGTGTCACGGATACCGATGTCTAACAAGTCGCTTGGCATGCTTCCACGCTCGGGGAAGTTCGCCAACGTCTCAATGCTGGCTTTGATTTTGGCAACCAATCGATCTGCATTCGCTTCTGAATCGAATTCAAAAACATAGTCATAAATTTCAAGAATGTCTTTGGCTGCAGCGGTTGATATGCGAATTTGATGTGAGTTAGCGAATCGGCTCACCATCACTTGTTTTTCTTTTTGGCGCGAATCATGTCCATCACCTCATCCATGGTGTGAACACGCCCCGCATCAACATCAGCCTGGCCCATGGCAAGGATTTTGAGCAGGACCAAAGTTTCTTGTGTCTTTTGATAGGAAGCCACATCTTGAATCACAGCTTTGGCTTCGCCATTTTGAGTGATGACCATAGGCTCACGGCACTCCGTGAGGTGCTGCAATACCTCGGCAGCGTTGGCCTTGAGGTAGCTAATAGGTTTGATTTGAGCAGTGGTGAGCATGATGTGTTCCGCCTTGAAGTGAACCTAATATAGTCTTTTAAAAGACCAAGTCAACACACATTTGCTTGCAATGAATCTTCCGGGTACCAACACTGCTGTTCGCAGCTGTGTGAGGATGGGGTGAGTGGGTGACGATTTCTTATCCTCACACAGCGAGCTCAGAAAGAAACAGATTTACTTCGACTGACTCAAAGCATTGCCCACCATCTTGGACGTGATGTCCACAATTTGAATCATGCGCTCGTAAGGCATGCGGGTAGGGCCAATGACGCCCAAGGTGCCCACAATGTGGCCATCCACCTCATACGGCGCACTGACCACCGACAACTCTTGCATCGGCACAAACTGGCTTTCGCCGCCAATGAAAATGCGCACACCATCGGCCTGACTAGACACATCCAGCAAGCGCATGAGCTGCGTTTTTTGTTCAAACAAATCGAAAGCCTGCCGCAAGTTGCCCATGTCACTGGAAAAATCGCTGACCGACAGCAAATTGCGCTCGCCAGAAATAACCACATCGCCTTCGTCTTCACTCAAAGCTTCTGAGCTCATTTGCACCGCAGCCTGCATGAGGCTGGCAATTTCAGATTGCAAATTGACCAACTCTTGCTTCACGCGCATGCGCACTTGTTCGATGGCCATACCGGCATAGTGAGCGTTCAAATAATTAGAAGCTTCGATGAGCTGGCTTTGCGAATAATCGGCCTCGGTAAAAATGACCCGGTTTTGCACATCGCCCTCTGGCGACACAATGATCAAAAGCACGCGTTTTTCGGACAAACGCAAAAACTCAATGTGCCGAAACACCGAGGCGCGTTTGGGCGCCATGACCACGCCCACGTAGTGCGACAGGCTAGACAGCATGTTGGCCGCATTGGCAATGACCTTCTGCGGTTGGTCGGGCGCCAGGCGCTGGGTGAGCAATTCACCCTTCTGAACCGTGAGCATGGTGTCGACGAATAGGCGATAACCCCTATTGGTGGGGATCCTGCCAGCCGATGTATGCGGGCTAGCAATGAGGCCCAATTCCTCGAGGTCGGACATGACATTTCGGATGGTGGCAGGGGATAATTCAAGCCCAGAAGCCTTGGAAAGCGTGCGGGAACCCACAGGCTGGCCGTCCGCAATGTAGCGTTCAACCAGCGCTTTGAGCAATAACTTGGCACGTTCATCTAGCATTGACACATTTTAATGATGTAATTTGCGAATGAAATCAAAATTTCGTCATGTCGCCTTATTTGGCAAGTACCACACCATGGTCACGGGAGCCGCTTTGGAAAGCTCGCGACGGGTTTTGGACGATGTTGCCCAATTTGTCAGCCGCATCGGCGCTGAGGTGGTCATGGAGGCCGGCACCTCCGAGCATTTGGGCCTAAACCTCTATCCCACCCTCAAAATGGCCGACATCGGCAAGCAATGCGATTTGGGTTTGGTGGTGGGCGGTGACGGCACCATGCTGGGCATTGGCCGGCAAGTGGCACCTTTTGGCCTTCCGCTCATTGGCATCAACCAGGGACGGCTGGGCTTCATTACCGACATTCCCATTGAGGAATACGCCCAAACGCTCAAGCCCATGCTCTTGGGACAGTACGAAGAAGAGCAGCGCAGCCTGCTGCATGCGCAGGTTTGGCGCGACAAGCATTGCGTGTTTGATGCGTTTGCCATGAACGATGTGGTGGTCAACCGCGGCGCTACTTCAGGCATGGTTGAGCTTCGCATTGAGGTCGATGGCCGCTTTGTGGCCAAGCAGCGCGCCGACGGCTTGATTGTGGCCACCCCTACGGGTTCTACTGCTTACTCCTTGTCGGCCGGCGGTCCTTTGATGCACCCCAATTTAGGTGGTTTGGTCATTGCGCCCATTGCACCGCACACCCTTTCCAATCGGCCCATTGTGTTGCCAGACACCTCCAAAATCAGCATTGAAATTGTGTCTGGCCGCGATGCCAGCGCCAACTTTGACATGCAGTCTTTGGCCAGCCTCATGATTGGCGATCAAATTACCGTTGAGCAGTCATCGCACAAAGTGCGTTTTCTGCATCCGCAAGGCTGGAACTACTTTGACACCTTGCGCAAAAAAATGCATTGGAACGAAGGGGGCATCTAGGCCATGGCTTTGCGGCACATCAGTCTGCGTGACTTTGTCATTGTTCGCGAACTTGACTTGAATCTCTCGTCAGGGTGCTCACAGGCGAGACCGGCGCCGGCAAATCCATTTTGATTGACGCTTTGCAATTGGCATTGGGCGAGCGCGCCGATTCAAGTGTGGTGCGTGAAGGTGCCACGCGCTGTGAAGTGTCAGCTGAGTTTGATTGCCCGTCACCAGCTCATGCTGTGCTTGAAGAAGCAGGCTTTGAAGTATCAGACACCCTGCTCCTCAGACGCAGCGTCGATACGCAGGGCAAAAGCCGTGCTTGGGTCAATGGCAGCCAAGCCACCGCCACCCAATTGCGCGCCTTGGGCGAAATGCTTTTAGACATTCATGGCCAACACGCATGGCAAAGCCTCACACGACCAGATGCGGTGCGCGGCTTGCTCGATGCGTATGCAGGCCTAAGCACAGACGCACTCAAAACGACTTGGCACGCCTGGCGCCAAACACAACAAGCGGTGCAAACAGCCCGCAATGCGCAAGATTCTTTAAGCCGTGAGCAAGAGCGTTTGGCGTGGCAAATAGGCGAGCTCGACAAACTGGCCCCCGCCTTGGACGAATGGGATGACTTGAATGCGCAGCACACGCGGCTTTCGCATGCCCAAGCCCTGATTGATGCGGGTCAGTCTGCCATTGGCGCGCTCGATGGCGACGAATCTTCGCGTCTCGGTAGTGCCAAGGGTGCCAAGGGTGCCACGGGCGCCTTGGGTTTGCTGTCGCAAGCCATTGCACAATTGCAAGACCAAGCGCATGTAGAGCCTGAGTTTCAAAGTATTGCGGAAGTGCTGCAATCTAGCCTTGCGCAAGCTGAAGATGCAGCGCACTCTTTGCAGTCCTACTTGCGCAAAACCGATCTCGACCCCGATCGCTTGAACGAGCTCGATCAACGCATGTCGCAGTGGCTATCTTTGGCGCGCAGGTACAAACGTCCGCCCGAAGAGTTGGCCAGCTTGTTAAGCGGCTGGAAACAAGAGCTCAACGCTCTTGAAGCCGCAAGCGATTTGGAAGGCCTTGAAGCCCAAGAAAAAGCAGCCTCCCAGGCTTACCAAACTGAAGCCAAAAAACTCTCCCAACTGCGCAAAAAGGCAGCGCCCAAACTTGCTCAAGCCGTCACCCAAGCCATGCAAAACTTGGGCATGCAAGGCGGCCGTTTTGAGGTGGCCTTGCTCAGCCTAGACCAAGCCGCTCAACACGGTTTAGAAGACATTCAATTCTTGGTGGCTGGCCACGCAGGCAGCACGCCCAGGCCCGTGGGCAAAGTGGCATCTGGTGGCGAGCTCTCCCGCATTGCCTTGGCCATTGCGGTCACCACCAGCGAGCTTGGCGAAGCTGGCACCCTGATTTTTGACGAGGTTGACTCTGGTGTGGGTGGTGCTGTGGCCGAAACGGTTGGCAGGCTCATGAAACAACTGGGCGTTCACCGCCAAGTCTTGGCGGTGACTCACTTGCCGCAGGTGGCTTCATGTGCAGACCACCATTTGCTGGTGAGCAAGAGCAGCAGCAAAGAAGGCGTTAGCAGCAGCGTGACCCCCATTGCAGGTGAGCAACGCGTAACCGAAATTGCGCGCATGCTGGGCGGCGAAAAATTATCCGCAACCACGCTGGCACATGCCCGCGAGATGCTCACCAAGTAATGTTCTAAAGTTTGGAAGACATGGAAATCGTACTCATCACTGGTATGTCGGGCTCAGGAAAATCTGTGGCCTTGCGCGCCCTGGAAGATTCCGGTTTTTATTGCGTCGACAACTTGCCCCCAGAATTGCTCATTCCATTTATTGAACTTGAAAATGGGCAAAAAGAAGAACGCGTGGCCATTGCCATCGATGTTCGCAGCGCAAACTCTTTGCCCCTCATGCCCAGTCAATTGCAAGTTTTGGAAAGTCGCGGCTACAAAATTACACCCATCTTCTTGGACGCTTCCTCAGACACACTGCTGCGTAGATACTCTGAAAGTAGACGCCGCCATCCTTTGTCGGGTAGCAAGGCCGCAGAGGGCGAATTGGCCCTGACCGAGTCGATTGAATACGAGCGTGAACTTCTGTCACGTTTGCGTGAAAAATCTCACATCATTGACACCAGCTTTTTGCGAGCGCCGCAATTGCAAAGCTACGTCAAATCATTGATCAACTCAACAGGTGCCAAACTCACCTTGGTGTTCGAATCTTTTGGCTTTAAACGGGGTATTCCCATCGATGCAGACTACGTGTTTGATGTGCGCATGTTGCCCAACCCGCACTACGAAAATGCACTTCGACCTCTAACAGGCAAAGATGAAGCGGTGCAAAAATTCTTAGACATCTATCCCGATGTCAAGCTCATGCAATCGCACATTACCAACTTCATTGAACACTGGCTACCGGCACTCGAAAAAGACCATCGCAACTACATCACTGTGGCCATTGGTTGCACCGGCGGTCAGCATCGCTCCGTCTATTTGGTTGAGCAACTGAGCCAACATTTCAGTGCCCATTGGCTCACACTAAAGCGTCACAGAGAGTTAGACAGCAAGTGACGAATGGGCGTGGGCAAGCCCAAAGCGGTCCATTTTTTTTCTGCCCACCAAGCGCCAGGCTGAGGTGTATTGGGCTTTTGTGCGAGTTTGACTTTCACCACATGGCAGTGCAAATCTTTGTGGGTGAGCACATGCTTGAACGAAGGCAACACCGACACCTCCAATTGGCGAGGTAATTGGGAAGGTGACTGGGAAGGTGACTGGGAGGGTGATGCGAACACCTCGCGCAATGAAGCGTCAGACTCAAATACGGGCAAGCTGTAAAGGCTGGCCCAAATACCCTTAGATGGCCGCTTCTCTAGCCACACCTCACCCTTGGCGTTGTGCGCCAGCAGGAGCCAAAGCACCTCGCTGGTGCGCTTGACTTTGCGTGTTTTGACAGGAAATTTTTCTGGCTCACCTTGAGCCAAGGCCTGGCATTCTGGCTTCACAGGACAGGCCTGGCAATTGGGTTTGCGCGGCAAACAAATGGTGGCGCCCAAATCCATGAGCGCTTGCGAATATCGGGGCATGGCTGTTTTGAGCTGGCGCGTGGGCAACGCTTTTTCAGCCATTTGCCACAAAGCTTTTTCATTTTGATTGACAGACAAATCGGCGTCAAATGCCCACACGCGTGTCAGTACCCGTTTGACATTGCCATCCATGATGGCCACTCGCTCAGAAAAACAAAACGAAGCCACTGCAGCGGCAGTCGACCGGCCAATGCCAGGCAGCGTGATCAACTCGGCTGCAGTGGACGGAAATTGGCCATCAAACCTGGCCACCACATCCTTGGCACACTGATGCAAATTGCGCGCGCGGCTGTAGTAGCCCAACCCACTCCACAAGCCCATGACCTTGTCTTGGGATGCAGCGGCCAAGTCGGCCACTGTGGGAAAGTGTTGCAAGAACTTTTCGTAGTAGGCCAGCACGGTGCTCACCTGTGTTTGCTGAAGCATGATTTCAGACAACCACACTCGGTAAGGGTCTTGGGTGTTTTGCCAAGGCAAATGATGGCGACCATGAAGCTTTTGCCAAGCCACTATGGTCTCCGCAAAGGGGCGCGCTTCTTTCAATGCTTTTGACATACAGGGCAGAAAAATGTGGAGCGCTGGCCTTGCACAATTTGCTTGATGGGTGTGCTGCATGTTCGGCAAGGCAAGCCCGCTCTGCCATACACCGAGGCTTCCAGCTGAAAGTACCCTGTGTTGCCCTGCGCATTGACAAAATCTTTCAGGCTACTGCCACCTTGTTCAACGGCTCTGGCCAAGACTTGCCTGATGGCGGCATGCAATTTGGCCACCCTGGGTGCACTCAGCTTATTGGCTTTGACGGTGGGCCGAATGCCCGACATGAAAAGCGCTTCAGAAGCATAAATATTGCCTACACCCACCACCACATCGCCTGCCAACAAAACTTGCTTGATGGGTGCTGCGCGCTTTTTCAAGCCTTGCTGAAACAGCTTGAGTTCAAAACCCTCGGTGAGGGGCTCCATACCCAACTTGCCCAGCAACTTGGCGGCAGGTTCATCGGTTTCGGAATCGGACCAAACAGCAGCGCCAAAGCGACGTGGGTCGTGCAAGCGCAAAACACCTTGGGTGGTGACCAAATCCATGTGATCGTGCTTGCCTGCTTCAGCTTGTGCTGGCGCAAAATTCAAGCTACCCGACATGCCCAAATGCAGCATCAAAATACCGCGGTCCATGTCCAACAAAAGGTACTTGCCGCGGCGCCTGACTCCCATCACGCTTTGCCCCACCAAAAGGGCGGGCGGAACACCCAAGGGCCACCTCAAAGGCTTGCCCATGTGCATGGCCAAAACTCGAGCGCCCGCAATTCGGCTGGCGAAACTCAGTCGGGTAACTTCGACTTCTGGCAATTCAGGCATGGATGGGCTTCAATGACAGGGAAAAATGGGAGTACGCCGTGACTACGGCACAGGCTGTGGATTATGATGGCTTCATGAAGAACTGGTTTTCCTCCATTGCATTGGTCTGGGCCACAGCAGGTGTTTGTGCCGAGCCGCCCGTGCAAAACTCCAATCTCAATGCAGTTTTGTTTTACCAATTACTGTTGGGCGAACTCAATGTGCGTGCTGGAGAGCCAGGCTCTGGCTTTGCCATCATTTTGGATGCCGCCCGAAAAACCAAAGACGAAGCCTTGTTTCAGCGTGCCACCGAATTGGCACTCCAATCTCGATCGGGTGAGGCGGCTTTGCAGGCCGCCAGGAACTGGAAGGCAAGCCTGCCAGAGTCGCAAGAAGCCAATCGCTATATTTTGCAAATTTTGTTGGCACTCAACCGTGTCGAAGAAGCTGGACAAGCTTTAAGGGCCAGCATTTTCAGCCTGCCCCTTCAAGAACAATCCGCTGCCATTGGTTCTATTCCTCGTGTGTTTAGCCGCGTTCAAGACAAAAATTTTGCAGCCAAAGTTGTCGAGCAAGCGCTCTCTGCGGCCATTCAAAATCCAGAAACTGCTGCAACGGCTTGGACCACCATCGGCCGTATGAAACGCGAAGCAGGTGAAATTCAGCCTGCAGCCGAAGCGGCGCGGGCGGGTCACGCGGCCAACGGCAAAGCACCTGGCCCCATCATGTTGGCTCTGAGTCTTCTCAATGTGGTGCCCAGCGAAGTGCAACCCATGATCACCCGCTACATGGCCGGCGATGCACTGCCAGACTTGCGTCTTGGCTATGCCCGTACTTTGATTGATCTTAACGAGATGCAGCTGGCATTGGTCCAACTCAATCAACTTTCCAAACAGAACCCCGATTTTGCGCAAGGCTGGTTGTTTTTAGGTTTGCTGCAAACCGATTTATCTCAATTCGCGCAAGCCGAATTGTCGCTTCAGCGATTTATCAAGTTGGCTGAAAACACCAAAGGCCCCGACGCATCTGGCGGATTGTCAGAGGCTTACTTGGCCTTGTCGCAAATTGCCCAAAAGCGAGGCCAATTGGCACAAGCCGACCAATGGCTTGCTCGCATTCCACCCGATTCAGACCCTCTCAAAATTGCAAGTCGCCGTGCTGCTTTGTTGGCCCAACAAGGGCGCAAGGCAGAAGGTTTGAATTTGCTTGAACAAGTGAGGGTGAGCAATCCGCAAGCTGCACGACAAAAGACGTTGGCCATTTCTCAATGGTTGCGCGATGACAAGCAATTCAATGCGGCACTCAGCACCATTGAAGAAGCCTTGACCAAGTTTCCGGCAGACACTGATTTGCAATCGGAGCTGGCCATGATTTGTGAAAAGTTGGGCCGCTTTGACCAAATGGAAAGTTTGTTGCGAGGCATCATGAAAGCCAAGCCCAACGATCCCCATGCCTTCAATGCCTTGGGCTACTCGCTGGCAGACCGAAACACAAGGCTAGACGAAGCCCGCCAACTGATTCTCAAGGCGGTGCAGTTGGCACCTCGCGATCCCTTTATTCAAGACAGCTTGGGTTGGCTTGAATACCGAGTGGGCAACACCCAGGAAGCTCTGCGCATCCTAGAGGCCGCGTACAAAGCCAGGCCAGATGCAGAAATTGCTGCGCATTTGGGCGAAGTCTTCTGGATCTTGGGGCAGCAAGACAAAGCCGGCTCCATTTGGCGAGAAGGCCTGGTGCTCAAATCTGACAACGAAACCCTGCTTGAAACACTCAAGCAATTCAAGTTCACCCCTTAATTGGCTGGCGCGAGATGTTGACAACCCGTTTCCTTGCACTTTGTTGTGCGTGCATGATGCTTTTGGGGGGCTGCGCCACTCGGCCCACCGGCACTCAAACCTTCACACCACCTTCAAGCTCTGCCAACTCACAGGTTGTCAGCGTTGAAGTACCCGCTGCACCAGCGCCTTTCAAAGCCGGTAGATTTGCGCTTCAAATTGACTCAGAGCCGCCCCAGTCTTTCATCACCTCTTTTGACATCACAGGGGGTTGGCCAGACGGCACTCTCAACATTTACAACCCTTTGGGCATGCAGATGGCCAGACTTGAATGGACGGCCCAAAGTGCTCGGCTTTTGCAAGGCCGTCAAGTGCGTGAATCTGCCAGCCTTGAGCGATTGGTTTTTGAGCTCACCGGCACCCAATTGCCCACTGCCGCAGTCATTGATTGGCTGGCAGGCAAACCCACGCCAGCGGAGGGCTGGAACGTCGATGTCAGCGAATGGCATTTGCGCCGATTGGTGCTAGAACGGGTTCAACCCGCGCCGCGCACAGTGCTTCGAATTGCCTTTGAATCATGACGTCCTTGCACCAGGTCTTGGCGCCAGCCAAACTCAATCTGTTTTTGCACATTACTGGCCGCAGACCCGATGGCTACCACCTGCTGCAATCGGTGTTCATGCTCATTGATTGGTACGACACCCTGCACTTTGATGTTCGCCAAGATGGTCAAATCAGCAGAGAAGACCTCACCGTCAAGCTGCCAGAAGACGATCTCATCACACGGGCTGCAAGGCTTTTGCAACAGGCCAGCGGCACCCCCTTGGGGGCTCATATTGCGATTGAAAAGTCGATTCCGGCACAAGCTGGCATGGGTGGCGGTTCTTCTGACGCGGCCACTTGCCTTTTGGCACTGAACAAGCTTTGGAAGCTCAATTTCTCGGTCAATCAATTGGCTGCTTTGGGGTTGAGGCTGGGTGCTGATGTGCCATTTTTTCTCAGAGGACACAATGCTTGGGTCGAAGGCGTGGGTGAAATCATCACACCCATTTCACTGCCACCCGCCCAGTTTGTGGTGGTGAAACCGCCTGAGGGGCTTGAAACAGCCAAAATTTTTGGCTCTGAGGCCCTCAACCGAGAGTCAAAGCCTGCTACAATTTCGGTCTTTGCAGCAAACCCGTTCGGCTTCGGCCACAACGACCTGCAGCCAGTGGCCCAGCGCCTCTGCCCCCAAATCAGCGACGCAATCGCCTGGCTTGAACAAGCCAGCCTAGAGCCCGCTGTTGTGAAAGGCAGAATGACGGGCTCCGGAAGTGCAGTGTTTGCGCAAGTGCCACGCGGCACGAATTTAAGCCAAATGCCTCAAGTTCCAGCAACTTGGTCTAGTTGGCAAATTCGAATGTGCGGCAATTTGGATGTTCACCCCCAAAAGGGTTGGGCCTCCAGCGACGATTGATCGGTCGACAGCTCTGGTTTTCCAAAGCTGCCAACCCGTGTAGGGGAGTCGCCAAGTTGGTTAAGGCACCGGATTTTGATTCCGGCATGCGAAGGTTCGAATCCTTCTTCCCCTGCCAAATCTTTCACAAGCAGTCAAACGCATTGTGAATTGATGCACGTTGAATCGTGCAACGATAGAAATTTATGCGCTAACCCGCATCGGCCCATCATTTGATCGCTGAGAAGCTCATGCAGCCCTCCAACACAAATTCAAGCTCCGACTTTATGGTCTTCACTGGCAACGCCAACCCCGTGTTGGCCGCCGAGGTTGCCTACGAGCTCGATGTTTCACTCGGCTTGGCCGACGTGGGCCGATTCTCAGACGGCGAAGTCACAGTTGAACTCAAGCAAAACGTGCGCGCACGCGATGTATTTGTCATTCAATCTACTTGCGCGCCCACCAACGAAAACATGATGGAATTGCTGATCATGGTCGACGCTTTAAAGCGCGCCTCAGCAGGTCGCATCAGCGCCATCATTCCTTACTTTGGCTATGCTCGCCAAGACCGTCGCCCCCGATCCACACGGGTGCCCATCACGGCCAAGGTGGTGGC
>JAJTGB010000089.1 GCA_021298995.1 Comamonadaceae bacterium
TTCCATTCAGTTTGAAGTATTGAGGTCCATCATGCCCGCTCAAAAGCCGAAGAAGCCCGTTAAAGCACAAGCCACGTCTGGCGCAAAAAAACCAGTTAAGCCTGTTGCAAAGCCTATTTCAAAGCCAGCTACCAAGCCGGCCAGCAAATCTGTGTCGAAGCCAGTCTCTAAATCTGCTCCTAAATCTGCTACCAAGCCGGCTCCTAAACCAGCTCCGAAGCCAGTTTCTAAAGCAACAACCAAAACAAGTCCGGTGAAAGCCAAAGCTCCAGTCAAATCACCTGTCAAAACACCGGTCAAAACATCTGCCAAATCGCCTGTCAAAACTGCTCCTAAAGCAGTGCTCAAGACAGCCGCTAAACCAGCTGCCAAACCAGTTTCTAAACCAGTTGCCAAACCCGTAGCCAAGGCAGTCACACCGGCCAAGAAAGCCAGTTCAGTGCCTGCAACTAAAAAAATAATCGCCGTCAAGGCTCCTGCTAAAGCGCCCACCAAGGCCGCAAAACCTGAAGCGCCAAAAGCAAGCGCAAAAGTCATTGCCAAAGCGACCGACAAAAAGGCAGCCAAGCAAGAGGACAAAGCTTCTACCAAAATTAAAATTGAGACGCCTGCTGCCGTCAAAGTTGGCGCTGTCAAGCCAGCCAAAACAAGTGCACCTGAATCAGATGTCAAAACATCCGGTGCCAAGCGTGGCCGTAAACCAAAAGTAGAAGCCGCCCCCATTGAGGAAGATTTGAGCGACATCGAAGATGACTTGGTGGGTGAGCCTGTTGCTGAGTCCACAGAGAAAGTCAAACCCCTTCGCATGAAAATCAGCAAGGCCAAAGAGCGTGCCTTGATGAAAGAATTTGGTTTGGACGAAACTGTTTTGTCCGAAGAAGACATGGCCAAACGCCGTCAACGCCTGAAGGCCTTGATTAAATTGGGCAAAACGCGTGGTTACCTGACCCACGGCGAAATCTCCGATCACTTGCCCGACAAGTTGGTCGACGCAGAAACCCTAGAGGTGGTGATTGCCACTTTGAATGATTTGGGTGTGGCTGTGTATGAGCAGACCCCAGACGCAGAAACCCTGATCATCACAGACAACGCGCCCACAGGTTCTACAGAAGAAGAGGCTGAAGAAGCCGCTGAAGCCGCCCTTTCTACCGTAGACAGCGAATTTGGTCGCACCACTGACCCCGTTCGCATGTACATGCGCGAAATGGGCACCGTTGAATTGCTCACCCGTGAAGGTGAAATTGAAATCGCCAAACGCATTGAAGGCGGCTTGATGGACATGATGACGGCCATCAGCGCCTCACCTGCCACCATTGCTGAAATTCTGCGTCTTGCAGGCGAAATTCGCGAAGGCAAAGTGGTCATTTCCACGGTGGTCGATGGTTTCTCGAATATCAACGAGGCCGACGACTATGTGGCCGAAGAAGACTTCGACGAGTTTGACGAGTCTGACGATGACGACGGCAAAGGCGGCTCCAAAGCGCTCACTAAGAAACTGGAAGAACTCAAGAATCAAGCCTTAGAACGCTTTGATCGGATCACAGAACTCTTCGAAAAAGTTCACAAAATCTCTGCCAAAGAAGGCTGGGGCACTCCCGCTTACTCGAAGGCACAAAAGGAGTTGTCCGAAGAGTTGATGACCATTCGTTTCACGGCCAAGACCATTGAAAAGCTTTGCGACATGGTGCGTGGACACGTCGATGATGTTCGCAAGAAGGAACGTGAACTGCGTCGCATCATCGTCGACAAATGTGGTTACCCACAAGATCAATTCATTGCTGAGTTCAGTGGCCGTGACAAAAACAACCAACGAATTGCCTCTCATTTGCTTGATTTAAAGTGGATTGAGAAACAATCGGCTGCAGGTAAACCTTGGAGTGCGGTGATGGGCCGTAACATTCCACCCGTCCAAGACTTGCAGCAGAAACTCACCGATTTGCAAACTCGCGTGGTGGTGCCTTTGGATGAACTCAAAGACATCAACAAGCGCATGAATGCGGGCGAACGTGCTTCACGTCATGCCAAGAAAGAAATGATCGAGGCCAATTTGCGTTTGGTCATTTCAATTGCCAAAAAATACACCAACCGTGGTTTGCAGTTTCTCGATTTGATCCAAGAGGGCAACATTGGTTTGATGAAAGCCGTGGACAAATTCGAATACCGCCGTGGTTATAAGTTCTCCACGTATGCCACGTGGTGGATTCGCCAAGCCATTACCCGCTCGATTGCGGACCAGGCTCGCACCATCCGAATTCCGGTACACATGATCGAAACGATCAATAAGATGAATCGTATTTCTCGTCAACACTTGCAAGAGTTTGGGTTTGAGCCCGATGCCAGCATCTTGGCTGAGAAAATGGAAATTCCGGAAGACAAGATTCGCAAGATCATGAAGATTGCCAAAGAGCCTATCTCCATGGAAACACCCATCGGTGACGACGACGACAGCCACTTGGGCGACTTCATTGAAGACAGCGCCAACACAGCACCTATTGATGCGGCCATGCAGGCCGGTTTGCGCGATGTGGTCAAAGACATTTTGGACAGCCTCACACCACGCGAAGCCAAAGTGCTGCGCATGCGTTTTGGCATTGAAATGTCCACCGACCACACCTTGGAAGAAGTGGGCAAGCAGTTTGATGTCACGCGTGAACGCATTCGCCAAATTGAAGCCAAAGCACTTCGCAAGTTGAAGCATCCAAGCCGAAGTGACAAGCTGCGCAGTTTCATCGACACGATGTAATTTGACGGCTCAAGTCAGCCAATGAACAATTGATCGCAAGATTGTTTGTCCATGAAAAAAGCCTTCCAGTTGTATAACTGGAAGGCTTTTTGTTAGGCGATTAGAGTTATTCGCTGGCCATGACGATGGCAGCACTTATTGCCAACACACCGCCAGGCAGAGTCCAGTTGGACTTTTCTTGAGGCTGCTCTGAAGTAACAGGGTCCAAATTGACTGACAATTTAGGACGACGCGCATCAAGAACCCTTGCTGCGCCAACCTCACCCTTGATTTGCTTGGTGAACTCTGCGAGAGCGCCTTGAACTGTTCTCACCGAAACTTTGTTGCCACCAGTTTCTAGCAACTGAACCAGCGCCTCCGTATTTTCACGGGTCCATTCTTGGCGCCATTTGTTTTGGGCTGTACGCGTGAGCCAGCGCCCTGTGTGGCGATTCAATCTGGGCGGACACCCAATCAGTATCCAACTGGCCGGGGCAGCTTGAGAATCAGTGCCAGGCAGCATGGGAACGATTTGTTGGAGTGCATATTGCTTGTCGTCGATGTAAACAATGAATGTTTCCATTTTTTTCTCTCCTTGTTTCCAAAACTTTAAGTGGATGGCGTATCCGCTGTCTCTCTCTCCTGACGTTTGGTTGTCCACCAGCCCAATCCCAGTACACCTGCTACCGCCACAATGTAAGTGGCAATACGGGCTACTTGGTTGATCGTCTCACCGCCATCGAACACGGGATCTAACAACTTTTCATTGATGACCATCTGAGCCGCTGTGAAAGCCAACACTGCAGCACCCAATTGGATGATCACGGGCCATTTTTCGACCAAGCGCAAAACCAATTTGCTACCCAGCACCACAATGGGAATGCTAATGAGCAGGCCAATGACCACCAGCGTGAAGTCGCCATTGGCGGCTCCTGCTACGCCCAATACATTGTCGACACCCATCAGAGCATCGGCCACAACGATAGTTTTCATAGCGCCCCAGAAAGTGGTTGCGCCTCCGCCTTCATGTTCGTCTTCAGAGGTGTCGGAGATGAGCTTGTAGGCGATCCACAAGAGGCCAAGACCGCCGACCAACATGAGGCCGGGAATTTTCAAAAGCCATACAACACCGACCGTCATGGCAGAGCGAACCACAATGGCGCCCACAGTGCCCCATATGATGGCTTTGTTTTGATGTTCGGGAGGGAGGTTGCGCGCTGCAAGCGCGATCACAATGGCGTTGTCGCCTGCTAAAACCAAATCAATGAGAATGATGGCCAGCAATGCTGACCACCACGGGACTGAAAACAATTCCATGAAAGACCTTCAATAACGATCCGAACTAGCTGCCGTGTCAAAACGACAACGGCAACACGAGAGATCGAAGGTCTTGCTTTGCTTGTTATAAATCAGTTATATGCCCAACAAACCGGAAGTGAAACTCCGTAATGACGATTTGTTGATCTCTTCGTGCGCCTAACGGCTGAACTGAGCACGAGGAAATTGAGCTACTCCCCAACGATCACAGAATTAGAATTCATGTGAGCTTAAATTTGAATTCAGCCTCTATTTAGGCCTAGTTTTTTTAGGGGAATTAACCGAGTTCACAGCTCATCCCTTTTTAGCAACCAAAGTCAAAATGTCGTAGCTGGCAACCAACTCTTTGTCTTGGTTGGTCACTTCCACATCCCACGCCACAACCCCCTGCCCCTGGCCATTGGTGTCTTTCTTGTTGCGGTCAATTTTGCGTTTGCAAGTGAGGCGCACTTGAATACTGTCTCCCAAGCCTACAGGTTTGACAAAACGCAGGGTGTCTAGGCCGTAGTTGGCCAAGACAGGGCCTGGCTCGGAAACTACAAACAAGCCTGCTGCATCAGACAAAACCAAATAGCCATGGGCGATGCGTTTGCCAAAAGCGGAAGCTTTGGCAGCCGCCTCGTCAAAGTGCATGTAGAACATATCGCCTGTGAGCTCGCCAAATGCTTTCACGTCTTCTTCACCAATCACCTTGGTGGCTGTCAGCAAAGATTCGCCAATTTGCAATTCTTCAAAGTAACGCTTAAAGGGATGTGTGCCCGTTTCAATCACTTTGGCACCGCGTGCGTATTCGCGCGTGATGGCCGTCAACATGGTGGGAGACCCTTGAACTGCCGCACGTTGCATCATGTGCGTCACAGCGCGAATGCCACCCAACTCCTCGCCACCACCCGCGCGACCTGGGCCGCCGTGTTTCAGTGAAGGCAAGGGTGAACCATGGCCCGTTGATTCTCCTGCAGACTCTCGGTCTAGCACGTGAAGCCGTCCGTGGTTGGCCGCCAAACGAGGTACCACTTGAGCTGCCAAGGATGGCGACTTGGTGATCAAGGAGCCGACCAAGCTGCCCTTTCCGCGCTTGGCCAAGGCCATGGCCTCTTCCATGCCGTCATAGGGCATGAGGGTGCTCACTGGGCCAAAGGCTTCAATGTCGTGAATGCTGTCGATGCTCATGGGCTTTTGGCACAGGAGCAAAGTTGGTTGGAAGAAAGCGCCCTGGGCCACACCCTCGCCCAACACATTAAATTGGGCATCACCACCAAATACCAATTCGGCGCTTTGCCGCAACATGGCCACTCGCTCAGCCACGTCTGATTGCTGCGACTTGGAGGCCAAGGCGCCCATCTTCACGCCTTCCACCGAAGGGTCACCCACCACCACTTTGGCCAGGCGGGCTTTGATTTTTTCTGCCACAGCGTCCAAGTGTTTGCGCGGCACAATGGCGCGTCGAATGGCGGTGCATTTTTGCCCGGCTTTGACGGTCATCTCTCGCACCACTTCCTTGACGAACAAATCAAACTCTTCATCATCAGCCGTTACGTCATCTGCCAAGATGGCGCAATTTAAAGAGTCGGCTTCGGCGTTGAATGGAATGCTGTTGCGGACCACATTGGGATTCACGCGCAGCTTGGCGGCAGTGTCTGCAGAACCGGTGAAAGTGACCACGTCGGCCACATCCAATCGGTCAAGCAAATCACCGGTGCTGCCAATGACCAATTGCAATGCGCCCTTTGGCAAGATGCCAGATTGGTCAATCATTCGAGCCAAGGCCTCGGTCAGGTAGCTGGTGGCTGTAGCGGGCTTGCCGATGCAAGGCATGCCGGCCAAAAATGTGGGGGCAAATTTTTCTAACAAGCCCCACACGGGGAAATTGAAGGCATTGATGTGAACTGCCACACCGCCGCGGGGAACCAAGATATGAGTGCCAGCGAAGGTGTTTTTCTTGCCCAAAGAGCCCACTGGCCCTTCGTGAATCAAATTGCCACTGGGCAATTCACTGGCGGCCATGCCAGCGTAGGCAAACAAAGTGCCCGTGCCACCCTCAATGTCGACCCATGAGTCAATGCGTGTGGCGCCCGTATGGGCGGAGATGGCATAAAGTTCTTCTTTGCGTTCACCCAAATATTTGGCCAATGCCCTCAGCGCAGCAGCCCGTTGTTGAAAGTCGAGGGCAAGCATGTTTTGCAAGCCCGTGTTGCGGCCAAATTGCAGCGCTTCTTCAAAATCTAGGGTCTCAGCGTGAGAGAAGGCAATATCTTTGCCGTTGATGGCGCTGTGAAGGGATTGAGCGGGTTGCGATCCGATCCAACGGCCTGCGACAAAACTTTGGAGAATGGTTGTCATGGGGGGTGTCCTTAAGGAACTGCATCAATCTAAAAACAAGCAGTTTGGTTGTCAAAACCAATTAACCGACCGCTTGGACTGGAAATATTATGCATGTTTCAGGTATTCAAAGCCACCCAGAGATCATAGGGTAAACCCTTTATTTCATAAAGCGATCCACAATTCTGACCATGAAATTGATTCATTCGGGCTTCATTTACTTTGGTCTTTTTCTTTGGGGGCTAGGTTCACCAGCCTCAGCCGAACAGGCCGATCGCACGCCATGGGCATACGAATACATGACCAATCCACAAAAAGGCAATTGCATTGCATGTCACGAAGTGCCTGGCATATCTGGACATCAAAGCAACTTTGGCCCTAGCCTAAAGGGTGTGGGTACCAAATGGCATCGCGCCGATCTGGTGCGATGGGTGACTGATGCCAGAGTCATCAAGCCTGAGACGCTCATGCCGCCCTATGGCAGCCATCAAGGCTTGGTGAAAGTCAATCTTGCACGCCCAGTTTTGACAGCAGAAGAAATCGAGCAAGTTGTCAATGTGTTGCAAACTTGGCGATAAGTCACTGAACCGTCATGCCCTTTGTGTCACTTCTAAACCTAAGTGCCTTCAAGCATGGCCTCATGCTGCTGGCTAGGGTGCTATTGGCTTTGGCGCTATTGGCTTTGGCGCCTCTGACCCTGAAGGCGCAAAACGCCAACCCCAGTCCAGCCTCAGCGCATCAACTCAGCGGCAATCAATTTTTGAGTCCCACACTCAAAGCCATGCAAAGCGATGCCAGCCTCAATCCGGTCAGCTTGTGGTTAGACCAGGGACGAAGTTTATGGGGCAGTTCGCCAGAGAGACAATCTTGCTTTCAATGCCATGGTGATGTGCAGACACTCAAATCTGCGGCTTCACAGCATCCCAAATGGTCTGCGCGTTTAAATCGACTGGTTAATTTGGAAGATCAAATCATCACCTGTTCTGAGAGAACAAGTCGCCCCCTCAGAGGCTTGGAAAATCCTGACGTCTTGGCGCTCAGCGCACTGCTTCACCACAGTAGTCAAGGCCTAGCGTTTCAGGTCAATGCACCCCCGCATCATGCTCAACAATGGCAAGCCGAATTGAATGCGGGTGCCCAGTTGTTTACCACGCGCAAAGGCGCAATGAACCTCGCTTGCACACACTGCCATGATCTGAACATCGGCAAACAAATGCGCGCTGACATCATTTCACCGGGGCACCCTACGGGGTTTCCTATTTTCAAAATGAGTTGGCAAAGCATGGGCTCGATCGATAGACGACTGCGCGCATGTTTTTCTGGCGTTCAAGCTGAAGTACCTGCCCCAGGCAGCATCGAACTCAGGCGCTTGGAATTGTTCTTGAAATCAAGATCCCAAGGCTTGCCCATCGATGGGCCTTCCTTGCGACGTTAGCGACTCAAAAAATTCGGTATCAACTTCGGCGTTGGATTGTGCGCTGTAGCGATTGCCGTGAACCGTTTTCTCATTGATCAAGGCATCTAGTTGCTTGATCAGCGAATCACTCAACCGTACATCAGAGGCCCCTAAATTGTCCAGCAGGTGCGGTACGCTGGTGGTGCCAGGAATAGGAATAATGTGGGGTGCTTTGTGCAAGAGCCAAGCCAAAGCCAACTGAGCAGGCGAGCAACCCGCCTGATGGGCCAAGTGCTGGTATGGCGCAAACAGTTTGAAATTGGCAGCGTAATTGTCGGGCGTAAAACGTGGCATACCTTTTCGAATGTCTTTCGCATCCAAGCTTGCCATGTCCAAAGGACCGCACAAAAAGCCTCTGGCTACGGGACTGAAAGCCACAAAGGTGGTGCCCAGTTGTTCGCATGCCTGT
>JAJTGB010000090.1 GCA_021298995.1 Comamonadaceae bacterium
TTTTTCGCGTGGGGTGAGTTCCATGGTGCACTCTGGTGAAGTTCAGATTCAAGCTTACCTCAAGCAACATGCATGCCCCACAGGATGGCGCAATTCTCTTTGCTGCACCGCGAATGTCCAGTTCATTTTTAGTGCCTAGGCCTTCAGCGCGCACAAATTTGGTTCATTTTTGTAATGGTCATGCAAGACCAGCGCATGGCCGTTTTGTGGCCACGAGATGCAGGCCAAAGGCATACGGCAATTGGTATCGATCTAAACGCTCCAGATTCTGGGGGGCGTGCTTGGCAAGGCCCAGAGGGTGTGACGCCACACCGCCCAGACCTTTTTGAGCAAGTCCATGCTAGGTTCTACCAAAGGTGACATGACCCTCAGCACAATGACCTGTGGGTGTGCACAGGTAACGCCTGCTTGAAGACGAAGTGGATGCGCTTCCAGCACTTCCCTAGCGGCCTCAAGGGCTTGCGCGGCTCGTTGGGGCTCAATGTTGTTGCCCGTCGCAAACACCAAGCTGGCCAAGCATTTTTGACCGGCCAGACCCAACGGAGAATTGAGCCAGCGTGTGTCATCGCCCCTTAGATTGCCACGTTCTAACCACACGCCTGGAATTTCAAGGTGCTGCTGAAAGTGGCCTTTCGTGAAGGCCATGTCGGAGGAAGGCAAACCCAGCGCCGTCACATCCCAAGCCATCAATTCAGAGGTGGGTGCCAAATTGAAAATAGCGCGGTTGGTGGCTTCGCAATCGTTGTAGGCAATGGCCTCGAGTGGGAGCCATTCGAGCCGTGCACCAGGCGCTAACGTGGCTGTCACTTGCTGCAGCGCCGCTTGGCCACCCGATTTGTAAAAGCGCGTTGCACTGGGAGTACTGACCAATGCATGTGCGCCTTCTGCCACGTTCACTTGAATATCCAGCGTATCACCCCCAACCAAGCCGCCTGGCGGATGCACCAGCACGTTGTGACAAATTTGATCACCTTCGGGGTAAAGGCTTTGCAGAATTCGCAAGGGGCCTTGGTGCAGATATCTGGCAACGGTGCGCTGTGACTCTAGGGTGTAATCAAGTTTGAGATCTGCGCGCCAGGCCATAGGAACGGGTGTTATTTAGAAGATGATTGCTGAAGGGCGATCAAGGTCCAAAGCTTCTTGTCTGTTTCCGTCAATCTTTCGGAGTTTTCTACCGCAGACTGAAACTTTTCTTGGTCTGTCAGCAAGCTAAGTTGCCTGACTTGTCCAAGCAAATGCTTGTAGTGCTCAATGGTGTGGTCTGTGTTGGCCGCAATTTTATGCAATGGCAAGACAGAAACATCGTCCATCAGTTCACGTTCTCGCTTCGCTTTTTCAATTAAGAGCTTCACTTCTTCATCACTCAAGTGCAAGCGCTTGGCTTCTGTTTTGATGTACAGAGCTTCTTCTTCGTCAATGTTGCCATCTGACAGCATTTCGAAAAGCTTGTTCACCAAGGCTTCGCGGTCCGATTTAAGTTGGTCACTGAAAGCTGAAGACAAAAGCGCAGCAGGGATGGCAAAAATACCAATACCGATCAAAGCCAGCACAATGGTCATGGCGCGGCCAGCCGGTGTGACGGGTGAAATATCGCCATAACCCACAGAGGCCAGTGTGATCACCGCCCAGTAAATGGATTGGGGAATGTTCTCAAACTTTTCAGGCTGCGCTTCGTGCTCAAACAAGTAGCCCAAGCTGGCGGTCATGACCACCAGCAACAACATGATAAAAGCCGAGGCGGCCATCACAGGCCATTCGCGAGCAATCACTTTCATCAATGATTGTGTGGCACCTGTATAGCGCGTGAGCTTTAGCAATCGGAGCAAGCGGAACACCCGCATGAATCGCAAGTCAATCAGGTGGTGTAAGAACACCTCTAAGAAGAAGGGGGCAATGGCCAACAAGTCGATGATGGACGAGGTGGATTTGGCCATTTTGAGCCGTCCCGTGACCGCCTTTTTGTACCCAGGCTCTTCAACGCAGCAATACATGCGAAGACAGTACTCAAAGGTGAAGATGGAAACCGCAATGGCATCCAAAATGAGGAACTCCATGTTCAGCAAGTAATGAACTCCTTGCACAGATTCCAAGATCACGGCCAATACAGAGATGACCACCCAAACCACAATGAAGGAGTCATAAAGGTGGTGCAAGTCGCCACCGTAGGCACTGGGGAACACCAGAGCATGCACGCGCTGGCGGAAAGTGCGGCCTTTGTTGGCAATGCTGAATGCTTTGTAAGCCGGAATTAAAACTCGGAAGAGGTAGAAACGAAGCAAGTACTCAATGCTGAAAATGACCACAGAGGCCACGTCAAAGTAATGAAACCAAGTTGAGTAAAGTTCATGAATAGCCGGTACTTGCTCGAACATCAGTGCAAACAAATTAGCCACAATCAAGATGGCAATCCACCTGTCGATGGTTTTTTGATAATTGCCCTCAATATTAGGGTTTAAAAGCCAAGCATAAAGCCATTCCCGAAAGGGTAAATCGCTCGAAATGTGAGCTTCATGGTCGGTGATTTGGGCTTCTAAGTCGTTGATTTGCATGATCGTGCTCCTTAGAATTCAAATTCATCAACTTTGATGGGGTAGCCACCCTTGTCGCACACTGTCAGCTTTAACGTGAGTTTGGTGTCGATGGGATCGTTGTCAACCAACTGAGAGGCCACCACGGGCACGGCAGAACCCATGGGAGTTGCCACTAGTTTTTCTAGAAAGATGGCACCGATGGTGCTTCTGTCCTTGGGATCACATTTGCCAACAAAATGCACCGGTACATTGGTAAATGGGTTGATCAAATTGTTTAGCGGGGCCACTTTTTCTGTCAGTTCTTTGAAGCAGTCGCCCCAGCGTTTGCGTTCCGTTTCGCTGGCCGCGCAATTTTCAACGCTGAAGCCTTCTTGAGTGCGGACCTCGCTGTTGTCTTTCATCCACTTCACCCAGGCTTCGCCGTTGTGCTTGGTGACTTCGTTTTTGTAACCCTCTTTGTAAGCCAAAACGCCCACCCATGCCACCGTAGCCATGATGCAAGCCAAAAGGATGAGAAACAAAACATCGGATCGGTTGGGCATGCCCGAAATGACCGGTGTAACTTGAGCAGCATCTTGTGCCTGAAGGTTTTCTGTCATGTTAGAGGATTCCATGAAGATGGCAAAAATGTGAAATACCAATTTGGCATTTCCAAACATGTGTGCATCGTATGGAATCGGCCTTAAAGGTCAAGCCTTTAGGATACTTATCAAAGAAATCAGCAAATTTGTGTGATTTGCCAACATCAAATGTCACAAACCAGGTGTTTACTCGTTGTTGGTGCTGCGATGCGCCCAAGCTGTGGTGTGCTTCTCGATGTAGTTGAATAGCTCGTACATGGCCATGGCCATGGCACCCACCACCACCAAGCCAGAGAAGGCCAAGCCCATTTGCATGGCCGAGCCCGCTGAGATGAGCAGGTAGCCAATGCCTTCGTTGGCCGCTGTCATTTCAGACACTGTGGTGCCCACAAATGCCAAGGTGATGGCCACCTTGAGCGAGCCATAGAAATAGGGCATGGAGCGGGGCAGGCCCACTTTGACCAGCACATCCCAACGCTTGGCACCCAAAACGCGCAGCACATCTTCCAACTCGGGCTCGAGTGTGGCCAGGCCGGTGGCAATGTTCACCATGATGGGGAAAAAGCTGATGAGGAATGCGGTGAGGATGGCGGGGCCAATGCCAATGCCAAACCAAACCACCAAGATGGGCACAAAGGCCGCCTTGGGCAGCGCATTGAAGGCCGTCATGAGCGGGTAGACGGCCGCGTAGGCCAAACGTGAGCTGCCAATGACAAAGCCGAGCAAAACGCCCACCACAATGGCAATGCCAAAGCCGGCCATGGTGACCCAGTAAGTGCGCCATGCATGGGCCGCAATCACGCCGCTGAACTCAACCGTTTGCTGTGCGATGCGGTAGGGGCTGGGGAAGATGAATTCTGAGACATTGAAAATGCTGCAGATGGCTTGCCAGAATGGCTTGCCAGATGGCCAGCGTGAGCACCAACAAAATCCAGGGTGCGCTTGCTTCTAGAGTTTTTTTATTCACAAGGTCACCTGCTTATTGATTAATGACTGCGCCTGCTTGACGAATGGCACCAATGTGTCCGCGCAACTCGTGAACAATGTTGGTGAACTCGGGCGTGTAGGTGACTTCCAAATCGCGGGGGCGAGGCAAGTTGATTTCTTTTTTAACCACGAAGCGTCCGGGGCTCTTGCTCATGACATACACCGTATCGGCCAAGAAAACCGATTCGCGCAAATCGTGCGTGACCAAAATGACGTTGAATTTTTGCTCTGTCCAGAGGTCGCGCAAGATGCACCAGAGTTCTTCGCGCGTGAAGGCGTCGAGCGCGCCAAAGGGCTCGTCGAGCAACAACATTTTGGGCTCGTGAATGAGCGCGCGGCAAATGCTGGCGCGCTGTTGCATGCCACCGGAGAGTTGCCATGGGAATTTGTCTTCGTAGCCACCCAGACCAACGGTTTTTAAGAGTTTGATGGCACGCTCTGCAAATTCGGCTTTGCGTTGTTTGAACTGCGAGCGAAAGGGCTCGACAATTTCGAGTGGCAATAAGACGTTGTCGAGGGTGGTACGCCAGGGCAGCAACGATGGCGCTTGAAACGCCATGCCGCTGATTTTCAAGGGGCCCGTGACCGGTTGGCCATCGACAAAAATTTGACCTTTGCTGGGGCGCTTGAGTCCCGTGGTCAGTTTCATGAAGGTGGACTTTCCGCAACCCGAAGGGCCCACAATGGCAATGAACTCGCCCTGCTTGACTTGCAAGTTGATGTCTTCAACTGCAAAGTGGTTTTGTGCCAACAACTCGTCGTTGTAAGCCAACCAGACATTTTGAAAATCAACGAAATTTGCAGAGGTCAAAACAGGCCGCCTTGTTCAATCAATTACTTTTTGGGTTTAGGAAGAATGTCGAGTTCTTTGGCGCTTGGCAAGAAAGAGCCATTCCAAATGTCATCGGCCTTCACACGTGTTTTGGTGTTGAACGCGTCAGACACTTGCGATGCCATGAGTGACAAACGAGGGCCTCTGATTTGACCAAAACCTTCTTCACGCGCTGAAGCGCTGTTGATGACGGTGTCAATGGCCAATTGCAAGCGGCGTGTTTCGAGCTGGACGTTGATGATGCCGTCTCGTGCTTTCACATCAGCAATGACAGCCTCAGGGTTGTTGATGACATCCTTGGCACCTTTGGTGAAAGCGCTCAAGAAGGCTTTGACGGCAGCTGGATTTTCTTTGATGATTTTGGGTGATGCAATGATGGCGTTGCCATACAACTTCACGCCAAAGTCGGGGTACTGCATCACAACCACATCATCGGCTTTCACGCCGCGAGCTTCGATGTTGAGCAAAGAGGTGAAGGTGAAGCCGGTGATGGCATCCACATCGCCGCGAACCAGCATGGTTTCACGCAGTGGGGGGTCCATGGCTGTCCAATTCACAGTGCCAATGCTGTTGGCTTTTTGGAAGATGGGGAAAGCGCGGCGACCAGCGTCAAAAACGGGGGCGCCTAATTTTTTGCCTGCTAAGTCGGCAGGTGTTTTGATGCCAGATTTTTTGAGCGCCATGACCGAAGCAGGCGTGTTGTTGTAGACCATCATGATGGCCACTGGCTTGTTGGGAACGTCGGGGTTGTTGGCGTGGAATTCCATCAGTGCGGCCAAGTCGGCAAAACCAATGTCGTAGCTGCCAGAAGCAACGCGGGTCACTGCGCCACCAGAACCGTTGCCTGCATCGACTGTGACATCGAGCTTGGCATCTTTGAAATAGCCTTTGGCAACAGGCGTGAGGAACAAGGCTGAGGGGCCTTCAAATTGAAAGCCACTTTGTTTTATAAACTGTATACACTTTACCCCATTTTGGCGCTCGGTAAAACCCTTGCTTGCCCCAAAATGTCTCAAAATTAATTGAGAAGATCCAAAAGAGTGCGTGAAATGACTTTGGTGGCTTTCCGCAAGTCTTCTAAATTGAGTCGTTCATCTGCTCGTTTGGCGTGCGATTCCAAGACGGTGCGGGGGCCTGCACCATAAATGACGCCCGGAATGCCTTTTTCAACATACAAGCGAACATCGGTGTAAAGCGGCGTGCCCATGGCCGGGATGGGTTCGCCAAACACTTCACCGCCATGCTTTTGAATGGCTTGAACCAGGGGCGCATTGCCAGCCAAGGGCTTCATGGCGTGGGCCATGAGCAAGCGTTTGATGTCAATGCTCACCAACGCATCGGATGGGCGGCCCTGATTGAAGTCATTGACCGCTTCGGCAATGACCTGCCGAATGTTTGCTTCAACTTGCTCAGGATTCTCTTCGGGAATCATGCGGCGATCTAATTTGAAGCTCACTGTGCCTGGCACCACGTTGGTATTGGTGCCGCCTTCAATGCGCCCCACATTCAGGTAGGGATGATTGATGCCTTCTACTTTGGAGCTGATTTGTTTGTAGAGTTTGTTTTGCGCATACAAACTATTCAAAATGTGCACGGCCGCTTGCAGGGCATCAACGCCCGTATCGGGAATGGCAGCATGGGCCATTTTGCCGTGCACCGTGACTTCCATTTGCAAGCAACCGTTGTGGGCCGTGACCACTTGGTAGCTAAAGCCCGCAGCAATCATCAAGTCGGGGCGTGTGTAGCCTTTGTCGAGCAACCAGCCGGGTCCTTTTTCGCCGCCAAACTCTTCGTCGTAAGTGAAATGCAATTCAACATTGCCTTTGAGTGGCAGCTTGTTTTTGGCTTGAAGTGCTTCGACCGCACGCAGCGCAAACGTGAAGGTTGAAAAATCACATTTGCTCACAGCCGTTGCACGGCCAAACATTTGGCCATTTTCAATTTCGGCGCCGTAGGGGGGGTGCGTCCAGCCTTCGCCTGGTGGCACCACATCGCCGTGGGCATTCAAGGCAATGGTTTTGCCACCCGCACCAAAGGGCCTGCGCACAATGAGATTGGTGAGAGAGGTAAGGCCATACGCTTTGACTTCGGCCTCAGGCACAGGAAACTGTTCGGCCTTGTAGCCCATGGTGCTCAGGAGCTCGGTGGTTTTTGCAGCGTGCGGGGCATTGTTGCCAGGCGGGGTATCCGTGGGCACTTGCACCAAGGCTTGCAGAAACTGAACTTGAGCGTCGAAGTGGGCATCGATCCATTGATCAAGTTCTTGGTAATTTGATTGTTGCGAAGTCATTTTTTTTTAAGCGAGTTGGTGCAAGACATGTTCAAAAGCATCGATGCAAAGTTGCATGTCATCGCAGGTGGTAGATTCAAGCGGGTTGTGGCTGATGCCGCTGTTTTCCCCGCGCACAAAGAGCATGGCTTGGGGCATCACTTCGTGCAGCTTCATGGCGTCGTGACCGGCGCCGCTGGGCATCACAAAGCGCGGTACGCCCATGTCTTTCAGGGCATTTTCCCAGCGTTGTTGCCATTCAGGTGCGCTGGGCGCTGCAGGCGCTCGCAGCGTGGCTTCGCGGTGGCAGACCAGGCCGCGCCGGTTGCAAATTTCATCGAGCGCACTCAACACATCTTTTTCCAGAGCGTCTCGCTGCAAATCGGTGGGCGCGCGCATGTCCATGGAGAATGTGCACTTGCCAGGCACCACATTGATGGAGCCATTGGGCACTTGCAGTTGGCCGATGGTGGCCACGGAGTCGCCGTCTACGGCGGCACGTTTTTCCATATAAAGAGCCAGCTCGGCCACCGCACAAGCGGCGTCGCGCCGGCGGTCCATGGGGGTGGTGCCTGCATGGCTGGCCGTGCCAATCATTTCGCACAAATACCGCACGCTGCCATTGATGGAGCTCACTATGCCCAAAGGCAAGTTCATTTCATTGAGCACAGGACCTTGCTCTATGTGCACTTCAACAAAGCCCACGTAGTTGTTGGCATTGCGCTCAATGCTGGGAATTTCTTGTTCATTCAAGCCTGCTTTTTTCATAGCGTCTCGCATGGCAATGCCGTCGGCATCGATTTGAGAGAGCCAAGCAGGGTTGAACTGTCCGACCAAAGCACCAGAGCCTAAGAAGGTGGCTTTGTAGCGCTGGCCTTCTTCTTCTGAAAACGCCACCACTTCCAAACCGATGGGCAGGCGTTGTTGCGCTTGCGCCAATTTTTGAACGCAGGCAATGGGCACAAAAATACCCAAGCGGCCATCGTATTTGCCGCCATTGCGAACAGTGTCGAAATGGCTGCCCGTCATGAGATATTTGGCGCCCGGCACACTGGGGTGATAGCGGCCCACCACATTGCCCACAGCATCGACAAAGACTTCGTCAAAGCCTGCTCGCTTCATGGTGCTTTGGATGCTTTGTGAGCAAGCCATGTGGGCCTCTGTGAGGTAAGTCACTGTAAGTTGACCAGCTTCCTTAAAGCCGGGGTCGCTGTGTTGCGCCAAGTCCTCTTGCCAATCCCACACTTGCTGACCCTGAAGGGGATGCAAGTTGGTTTTGTCATTCAAACGAATTTCAACAATTCGGTGAATATTGCGCAGGCACTCTTGCAGTTCAAATTCGGGATGACCGTTCAGGCGTCTTTCAAAGGTGGCAATGATTTGATGCTTGTTCAGCCCAAGTCCGCGGGGTCCTCTGACGGCCAAAATGAAGGGCCAGCCAAATTTTTGGTTGTAGGCGGCATTCAGACTTTGAATTTTTTCAAATTCAGATGGCGTGCACTCGGTGAGGCCTGCTTTGCTTTGTTCGTTGGTCGATTCTGCGGTCAGCTCTTTTCGCACCATGGCTTTGCCGGCCAGTTCGGGGTGGGCGCGAATCAGGCCGATTTGTGCTTCTCTGCCGGCATCTTTCAAGACCTCTGCCATGCAGTGTTTGAGGTGTGCCCAAGACGCAAAGGGGCGCTGCTTGAGGGCGCCTTCGGCTATCCATGGCGAGTGTTCATACAAGCCATCCAGCAGTTGCATGGCTTCTTGTGAAGAGGCCGAATTGAGTTGTTCGAGGCGCAGCGTCATGGTGTGTAGGGGTGGGTGTTTTTCCAATGCCTTGCAATGTCAAGGCGGCGGCAGACCCAGACATGGTCATGGGCTTGGACATGGTCTAAAAATCTTTGAATGGCAGTGATGCGACCTGGCCGGCCTAATAGCCTGCAGTGCATGCCAATGCTCATCATTTTGGGACGGTTCAGGCCTTCCGGGTCGCCTTCTTTATAAAGGGCATCAAAGCTGTCCTTCATGTATTGAAAAAATGGATCGGCGTGTGAATAACCCTGCGGCAAAGCAAAGCGCATGTCGTTGCAGTCAAGGGTGTAGGGCACGATGAGTTGCGGCACCACATGGCCATCGCTCTTTTCAACCTTCATCCAAAAGGGCAGATCGTCCCCATAGTAGTCGGAGTCGTATTCGAAGCCGCCAAAATCTGCCACCAAGCGGCGCGTGCGGGGGCTATCGCGGCCGGTGTACCAACCCAGGGGTCTTTCGCCGCTGAGCTTTTGCAAGATGGCCATGGCCTCTGCCATGTGCTCGCGTTCGGTGGCTTCATCAATGTTTTGATAGTGAATCCATTTCAAGCCATGGCAAGCAATGTCGTAGCCCAATTCTTGAAACGCAGCCAACACATCGGGGTGCTTTTGAAGGGCCGTGGCCACACCAAACACAGTGAGAGGGAGTTTGCGTTGCTCAAATTCGCGCAGCAAGCGCCACACACCGGCACGCGAGCCATATTCATAAATACCCTCCATGCTGATGTGACGATCGGGGTAGGCGGCGGGATTGAACATTTCAGACAAGAATTGCTCAGAGCCAGCATCGCCGTGCAACACAGAATTCTCGCCACCTTCTTCGTAGTTCAAAACAAACTGCACGGCCACTCGGGCTTGGCCGGGCCATTGGGCATGAGGGGGATTGCGGCCATAACCTTTTAAATCGCGAGGATAGGCGGCAGTGGTGTCGTAGACAAAGTTGTTCATGACAGGGCCATTGAAATATCGTGGGTTGGAATTTTTTTGTTGAAGCTCAAACTGCTTTCCACAAAGATCAAATGCTCTTCCATGAGGCGCGCTGCCAGTTCTGCATCTTTCTTGGACATGGCTTCCACAATGGCATCGTGTTCATCAGCGGAGTGCTGTGCAGCGTTGCGAGACTGGTACATGAGTGTGATCAAGGCGCATCGTGAAATGAGCTCGCCCAAGCTTTGCGCCAACACATGGTTGCCCATGAGCTCGGCAATGCGCACATGAAAATCGCCCAACAACTCTGTTCGGCCATGCACATCTTCTTGGGCCAGTGCTTCTTTTTCTTGTTTGGTGTGCGCCTTCAGGGCGCGTATTTTGGCGGGCGTGATGTCGCGCACAAATTCACGCGTCATTTGAACTTCGAGCATGCGGCGAACAGCAAACACTTGCTTGGCTTCATCGGCAGAAGGCGCAGCTACAAAAGCGCCTCTGGCGGGTTCCATGCGAATCAGTCGGTTTTGAGAAAGCTGAAAAAGTGCTTGCCTGACCAAGGTCCTTGAGACGCCGAAGTGGGTGGCCAGCTTTTGTTCCGCCAATTTGGACCCAGGCATCAGTCGGTGCTCCACAATGGCTTTGGTCAAAGCGCTGACAATGGCGTGGGTTGATGAGGTTTCCATGCGGAATGATGATAGCTTCAAAAGCCAAAAGTGTATACACTTTCAGTCGACCATTTCAAGGAAAGATAAACCATGGGTTTAAGCACACACGTTTTGGACACCATGCATGGTTGTCCCGCAGCAGGCATGCAGGTGAGCCTGTACACCACCGAGGGCCAATTTGCCACCTTGGTGAAAAGTTTCAAATTGAATGCAGATGGGCGCAACCCAGACGGCCCCCTGTATGACAACGCTAGCCTGCAAAAGGGTACCTACCGCCTGGTTTTTGACGTGGCAGGTTATTTCAAGGCCAAGGGCGTGAAGCTGCCAGAGCCTTCATTTCTCAATTTGGTCAGTTTGGACTTTGGTGTGGCCGATGTCACCCAGCACTACCATGTGCCGCTCTTGGCCAGCCCTTGGAGCTACTCCACGTACCGCGGCTCTTGAATTCGCAATTATTTCTAGCTGAAGTGTCCCTTGAGGGGCGGTAAATCAATAAAATCAGCTTTTGTTTTGAACCTAACCGAAACCCCTCCCCATGAGCCAAGTGACCAACACTGTGCGTTTTGTGCTTGACGGCCAAATTGTCGAAGCCCAAGGCGTACGCCGCACCACCACCGTTTTAGATTACCTGCGCGAGAAATTGCACCGCACAGGCACCAAGGAGGGATGTGCGGAAGGCGACTGCGGCGCTTGTGTGGTCATGGTGGGCGATTTGAACGCCAAGGGCCAAGGCGTCGATTACAAGGCGGTCAACAGCTGCATTCAATTGCTGCCTTCGCTCGATGGCAAGTCGATTAAAACAGTGGAAAGCTTGAAAAAACCTGACGGTAGTTTGCACCCTGTGCAAAAAGCCATGGTCGATTGCCACGGCTCACAGTGCGGTTTTTGCACCCCCGGCATTGTGATGAGCTTGGTCAATTTGGTGCAAGTCAACCAAAGCCCCAAGCGCCAAGAAGTGAGCGACGCACTCAGTGGCAACCTTTGCCGTTGCACAGGTTACGCCCCTATTTTGGATGCCGCTTCCAAAGCTTGTGGCAACAAGGCCGCTTTGAAGCTAGACGATTCAGCCGACGTGCCTTTGCTCAAAGAAATTCAACGTGCTTCAACGCCCACGGTCAACTTAGAAGGCGACATCATTGTTCAGCCGGTGGTTCGCACCCGCAAAGGCAATGAGTTTGTGTCACCTGCCACCTTGGCCGAAGTGGCCGACTACTTGGTCAAGCACCCCACCTCTACTTTGCTGGCGGGCAGCACAGAAGTGGGTTTGCAGGTTAATAAAAAATTCTCACGCCCCGATCACATTGTGTATTTGGGCAACGTAACCGAACTCAAGCAAGTGAAGGACACACCACAAGCTTGGCACATTGGTGCGGTGGTGTCGCTCACAGAAGTGGAAGGCTTGGTGGCCAAGGCCTATCCGGACTTTGCCGAAGTGTTGCGCCGTTTTGGTTCGCCCCCCATTCGCTCTACCGCCACTTTGGCCGGCAACATTGCCAATGGCTCCCCCATTGGCGATTCCATGCCTTGCCTCATGGCTCTGGGCACCACGCTCACCTTGCGACGTGGCGACAAAACACGCACAGTGTCTTTGGACAAGTTTTACACGGGCCAAAAACAAAACGTATTGCAAGCGGGTGAGTTCATTGAAGCTGTGGTCTTGCCCAAGCCGCAAGCGGGCCAAGTGTTTCGCGCCCACAAGGTGAGCAAGCGTTTTGAACAAGACATTTCTGCCACCTGTGCCGCCATCACTTACTCCTTGAAGGGCGGCAAGCTTAGCAATGTGAAGTTGGCCTTCAACGGCTTGGCGCCTTCACCTTGCCGTGCACCTCAATTGGAAGCGGTGTTGGAAGGCAAAGCACCGGCCGATGTCAAAGAATCAGACCTGGACGCTGCCATTGCTGCCAGCTTTGTGGCACGCGATGGTTTGCGCGCCACTTGGGCCTACCGCTCTTTGGTAGCTCGCAACTTGGTGATCGATTTCATTGAAGAACAAACTCAAACAACTGCGGAGGTGGCTTAAATGAACGCGCCTATTTCTTTGCACAATTTATTGCCCGTGTCTGGTTTGCAACAAGGCACCGATGTCATTCATGAGTCTGCGCATTTGCATGTCACAGGTGGCGCTACCTTCACCGACGACATGCCAGAGTTGGCTGGCACCTTGTATGCCGCCATCATCAAATCTCCGGTGGCCTATGGCGAACTGATTGGTGATGGCATTGACCGCGACGCCATTCTCAAAGCACATGGCGTTGTAGCCGTGTACACCGCCAAAGACATTCCTGGCGAAAACAACTGTGGCCCTATCGTTCACGACGATCCTTTCTTGGCCGTTGGCAAGGTCGAGTTTCTGGGTCAAGCCGTTGCTGTGGTGGTGGCACGCGACATGTTGTATGCCCGCGAAGCTGCGCACAACGCCAAAGTGTTGGTGAAAGAACTCAAGCCCATTTTGACCATTGACGAAGCCATGGCGGCGCAAAGTTTTGTCATGCCTGCCAAGGGCATCACGCGCGGCAATGCATCCGAAGCCATTGCCAAAGCACCTCGCAAAGTGAAGGGCAGCACCGAAACGGGTCAGCAAGAACAGTTTTACATGGAAGGCCAAATCACTTACGCGGTACCGCGTGAAGATGGTCAACTCACTTTGTACTGTTCTACGCAGCACCCCGATGGCAATCAGCGTGAAGCCGCTTCTGCATTGAACCTCAGCACCAACGACGTGGAAGTGATCTGCCGCCGCATGGGCGGTGGCTTTGGCGGCAAAGAAGGCAATGCCAGCATCTTCAGTCAGAGTGCTGCATTGGCCGCCTTCAAATTACAACGCCCCGTGAAGTTGCGCGTCAACCGCGACGACGACATGATGATCACAGGCAAACGTCACGACTTTCGCATCGATTACGAAGTGGGCTACGACGACGAAGGCCGTATCTTGGGTGCCGACATCACGCTCATGTCGCGCTGCGGTTACAGCATCGACTATTCAGGTCCGGTGAACGATCGTGCGTGTTTGCACATCGACAACTGCTACTACACACCCAACCTCATACTGATCAGCCACCGCTGCAAAACCAATACGCAAAGCGCCACAGCGTTCCGCGGCTTTGGTGGCCCGCAGGGTATGTTTGGCATCGAAACGGTCATTGAAGAAATTGCCAACG
>JAJTGB010000091.1 GCA_021298995.1 Comamonadaceae bacterium
TGAAGTCAACCCCTGGCCCCGCTTATCGGCCGCTGCAAATCAAAGTACCTCGCTGGCAAAGTCTGCCAGACGTGATCTCTCTCCGCGTGCCAATGTGATGTGGCCACCATGGGCCCAGCCTTTGAAGCGATCAACGGCGTAGGTGAGACCCGAAGAGCCTTCGGTGAGGTAGGGCGTATCAATTTGCGCCAAGTTACCCATGCAGATGATCTTGGTGCCAGGGCCAGCACGCGTGATCAAGGTTTTCATCTGCTTGGGGGTTAAATTTTGAGCCTCATCGATGATCACGTATTTGTTCATGAAGGTGCGGCCCCGCATGAAGTTCATGCTCTTGATTTTGATGCGGCTGCGAATCAATTCGTTGGTAGCCGCACGACCCCATTCACCAGCGTTGCCGCCATCGCCTTTGGCCAAAAATTCTAAGTTGTCATCTAGGGCGCCCATCCAAGGACCCATTTTTTCTTCTTCGGTGCCTGGCAGAAAACCAATGTCTTCGCCCACACTCACGGTGGCGCGGGTCATGATGATTTCGGTATAGCGTCGGTCGTCCAGTACTTGAGTGAGTCCTGCCGCCAAGGCCATGAGTGTTTTGCCAGTGCCCGCAGTACCTGCCAGGGTGACAAAGTCAATTTCGGGGTCGGTCAGCATGTTCATGGCGAAGTTTTGCTCGCGATTGCGAGTGGTCACACCCCACACTGCGTTTTTGGCATGGCCAAAATCTTTGAGTGTTTTCAAAACGGCTGTTTTGCCTCTGATCTCTGTCACGCGTGCATACAAGCTGGGTTCGCCAGGCGCTTCCAGGAATACAAACTGATTGATCAATAAGCTAGGAACCAAGGGGCCACTAAAACGGTAAAAGGTGTAGCTGCCTTGTTGCCAACTTTCAATGGCTTTTCCATGGCGATTCCAGAAATCTGCTGGCAAAGCCAGCGCACCTGAGTACATCAGGTCGCCATCTTCGAGAACTTTGTCGTTTTGATAGTCCTCTGCAGCCAGTCCCAAAGCCCTGGCTTTGACGCGCATGTTGATGTCTTTGGACACCAGCACCACCTCACGCGGCGCGTGCAGTTTGCCCAAGGCTTGCACCACGCCCAAAATTTGGTTATCGGCTTTGCCTTGCGGCAAGCTCATGGGCAAGCTGACATCCATAATTTGGGTTTGGAAGAACAGCTTGCCGCTGGCTTCAATGTGGCCTGTGCCGCTGAGGGGCAGACCCTTTTGCATGTCAGATTCTGGCGTGGCTGCCAGCGCATCGAGCGAGCGGCTGGTTTGCCTGGCATTTCGAGCAACCTCTGTCATGCCTTTTTTGTGACTGTCTAGCTCTTCCAAAACAATCATGGGCAAGTAGATGTCGTGTTCTTCAAATTGGAACAGGCACATGGGGTCGTGCATCAGCACGTTGGTGTCAAGCACAAACAGCTTGGTGGGGCCGTTGTTCTTTTTCATTGACTTTGGTTTTTTGCTGGGGCCAGTTGAAGCTACATGGGTGTCCTTGCTGGACACAGAGCTGGCGCTATGAGCTTGGGGTGCTAATGCAATGGGAATGGGCTCGTCGTGTGCCAAATCGCCGTGCTGTTCGGCAACTGATTTTTTGGCGTTTGATTTTTTAGCCGGTGCGGAATGCCGTGCTGAAGTCTGAGGGGTAGCAGAAGGTTTATCAGATCTAGGGATGTTTTGAGTGGCAAGCAAGGAAGCGCGCTGGGTAGGTGCGGGGGGCAGTGGCATAAATCAAGGCCTCAGTAGAAGATAGGAAATCGTTGTCGCAAAGAAAAAGCCGCCTTGAGACCGAGGCGGCTTTGGTTGAATTGGCAATGGGGCTGTAATTCAGCGACATGTTGCCATTATGCGGCTTTTTTCAGTGCCTTGACGGCTTTTAAAACATCTTCAACGTGTCCTGGCACTTTCAAACCACGCCATTCTTCTTTGACCAGACCATCGGGGCCAATCAGGAAGGTGCTGCGTTCAATGCCTTTGACTTTTTTGCCGTACATGATCTTATTTTTAACCACGCCGAACATATGGCACATTTTTTCTTCGGTGTCAGCGATGAGTTCGAATGGCAGTTCAAGTTTGGCCTTGAATTCGTCATGTGACTTCATGTTGTCACGCGAGACACCAAACACAGTGGCGCCGGCTTTGGCAAAGTCTTTGTATTTGTCGCGAAACTGCATGGCCTCAGTGGTGCAACCTGGTGTGTTGTCCTTCGGGTAGAAGTACAAAATCATGATTTTGCCGTTGTGAGATGTGTTTGAAACCTTGAGTCCGCCCGTTGCGTTTGCTTCAAATTCAGGGAGGGGTTTGTTAACAACGATCGCCATAGAACTAATCTCACGTATCAGAAATGAACCGCATGACCGACCAATCTCGGAAGGAGACCCGTCTGGCGGCAATTGGGTATTTTATCCTGAAACCTGTCGGGTTTCTCCACTGGCTTTAAATGAGTTCTGTCAGTTGGGCTCAGTCTGGGTGAGGAATTAGGGCCAAAACCACATGGCGACCTTCTCCGGCCAACACATTGAAGGTACGGCAGGCGGCGCCGTTGTCCATGGTTTCCACCCCGATGCGCTTGTGAATCAAGCCCTGGATCAGTTTGGGGGATGGAAATCGGATGCGTTTGCCACTGCCAAAAAGAACCAGTTCGGGACTGAAGGGCAGCAGTTCGTCAAACGAGGCTTGTGAGAGGTTCTCGAAGCTATCGGCAGACCACTTTTGAGGGCCTTGAACCGAGCATAAAAGCAAGGGGCCGCTTTGAAGTTGTCCATTGACGACCACGCCTTCATCGCTGTAACTTTGAATGGCGTATGCGTTGCTGGCATCGGGATGGAGTTTCATGCGGTGGTGTTTCTTAAAAAGTGCCAGTTCTGTGGTCAAATTATAGGTTTTCCCAAGCGACAACACCCCTCGGAGGGATTTTGAAAACTATCCAAAAATCAGCCAAGCTCGCCAACGTTTGTTATGACATTCGCGGCCCCATCATGGACCGCGCCCGACAAATGGAGGAAGAGGGTCACAAAATCATCAAGCTCAACATTGGCAATTTGGCCGTGTTTGGTTTCGATGCGCCTGAGGAAATTCAACAGGACATGATCCGCAACTTGCCCAATTCAGCAGGCTATTCAGACAGCAAGGGTATTTTTGGTGCGCGCAAAGCGGTCATGCATGAAACCCAAAAACAGGGCATCAAGGGTGTCACCCTGGAAGATATATATTTGGGCAATGGCGCCAGCGAATTGATCGTGATGGCCACCAATGCCTTGCTCGACAATGGCGACGAGTTACTTTTGCCAGCCCCCGACTATCCCTTGTGGACGGCCGCGGCCAGCTTGTCGGGTGCCACGCCCGTGCACTATGTGTGCGAGGAGTCTGAGGGCTGGACCCCCAATTTGGCTGACATTCGTTCCAAAATCACGCCCAAGACCAAGGGCATTGTGGTCATCAACCCCAACAACCCCACCGGCGCTTTGTACAGCGATGACATTCTCCGGGGCATCATTGACATTGCCAGAACCCATGGCCTGGTCATTTTTGCCGATGAGGTCTACGACAAAGTTTTGTACGACGGCGTCAAACACACCCCCATTGCCAGCTTAAGCCAAGACGTTCTGACACTCACTTTCAATTCTTTGTCCAAAAGTTACCGCTCATGTGGGTACCGTGCCGGTTGGATGATTGTCAGTGGCGACAAGCGCCCTGCAAGTGATTACATCGAAGGTTTGAACATGTTGTCCAACATGCGCCTTTGTGCCAACGTGCCTGGACAGTGGGCCATTCAAACAGCGTTGGGTGGCCATCAGAGTATCAATGAGTTGGTCAATGAAGGCGGTCGTTTGCGCAAGCAACGCGATCTGGCCTACGAACTCATCAACGCCATTCCAGGCGTGTCCTGTGTCAAGCCTGTTGCAGCCTTGTACATGTTCCCAAGGCTGGATCCCAAGGTATACCCCATTCAGGACGATCAACAATTTTTCCTTGAAATGTTGCAAGAAACCAAAGTGATGTTGGTGCAAGGGACGGGTTTCAATTGGTCAGCCCCCGATCATTTCCGAATTGTGTTCTTGCCCCATCTGGACGATTTGCGCGAGGCCATTGGGCGCATGGCCAAGTTTTTAGAAAAAGCGCGTCAGCGCTTTGGTACAGCGGTCTAAGTGAGAAATAAATGAAACCGATTCAAGTTGGCCTGTTAGGCATGGGCACTGTGGGCAGTGGCACATTCAATGTGTTGCGTCGCAATCAAGAGGAAATTCAAAGGCGCGCTGGGCGTGGCATTGAAATCACCATGGTGGCCGATTTAGACGTAGCCAAAGCGCAAGCCTTGGTTGGACCTCAGATCAAAGTGGTCAGCGATGCGCGTCAAATCATTGCCAACCCCGAAATTGACATTGTGGTGGAGCTCATCGGGGGGTATGGCATTGCCAAGAGCTTGGTTATGGAAGCCATTGCGGCAGGCAAGCATGTGGTCACAGCCAACAAGGCTTTGTTGGCAGTTCATGGCACTGAAATTTTTGCTGCAGCCCATGCCAAAGGCGTGATGGTGGCTTTCGAAGCCGCGGTGGCTGGCGGAATTCCCATCATCAAAGCCTTGCGTGAAGGACTGACAGCCAACAGCATTCAGTGGGTGGCAGGCATCATCAATGGCACCACCAATTTCATCTTGTCTGAAATGCGCGACAAGGGTTTGGATTTTGATGTGGTGCTCAAAGAAGCGCAGCGCCTGGGTTATGCAGAAACCGATCCCACCTTCGACATTGAGGGTGTCGATGCTGCGCACAAAGCCACACTCATGAGTGCCTTGGCTTTTGGCATTCCCGTTCAGTTTGACAAAGCCTACATCGAAGGCATTACCAAACTGGGGGCAGCCGACATCAAGTACGCCGAGCAGTTAGGCTATCGCATCAAATTGCTGGGTATTACCAAGCGCACCGATGCAGGTGTTGAGCTTCGTGTTCACCCCAGTTTGGTTCCCACTCAGCGCTTGATTGCCAATGTGGAAGGTGCCATGAATGCCGTCATGGTGCAAGGGGATGCCGTGGGAACCACCCTTTACTACGGCAAAGGCGCTGGCTCCGAGCCAACAGCCAGTGCGGTGATTGCCGATTTGGTCGACATCACTCGTTTGCATACGGCCGACCCGTTGAACCGGGTTCCGCACCTGGCCTTCCAACCCGATGCCATGAGCAGTTTGAAAATTTTGCCCATGGCCGATGTGGTCACCAGTTACTACTTGCGTCTGCGTGTGGCCGATGAGGCTGGCGTGCTGGCCAAGGTCACAGGCCTGTTGGCCGAAGCCAACATCAGCATTGATGCTGTCCTCCAGCGTGAAGCAGACCAGGTGAGCCAAGCAGGCGAGAACCAAACAGATGTGATCATCCTCACGCACGACACGCGCGAAGGCAAAATGAACGATGTGCTGGCGCAGATGCAAGCTTTGCCCACGGTGATGGCGCCGATCACCAAAATTCGCAAGGAAGAGCTGAACTGATGCGATATTTGTCCACTCGCGGTCATCCAGATCGCAAAAGATTTTGCGAAATTTTGCTGGAAGGTTTGGCGCCCGATGGTGGCCTGTACCTGCCCGAAACATATCCTCACATATCGCCAGCGCAGTTGGGCCGTTTGCGTCAAGTGTTCAACACACAGGGCTATGCCGCATTGGCTTATGAAGTTTTGTCTTTGTACATCGATGACATTCCTTCCTCCGACTTGCGCGCTTTGTGCGAAAAAACATACACCGAAGCTATTTTTGGCACGCCAGAAATTGTTCCCCTGAAGCCCCTTCAAACCAAGGCTGCATTGGGTGCGACTGTTTACCTGCAAGCCCTCTCCAACGGCCCCACCTTGGCCTTCAAAGACATGGCCATGCAGTTGCTTGGCAATTTGTTTGAGTACGAACTCACACGTCGCCATGCCGAACTCAACATCTTGGGCGCCACCTCCGGCGATACAGGCAGCGCTGCCGAATACGCCATGCGTGGCAAAAAAGGGGTGAGGGTTTTCATGACCAGCCCTGAAGGCCGAATGAGCCCCTTTCAGCAAGCGCAAATGTTCAGCTTGCTCGATGCCAATATTCACAACATCGCCATTGAAGGGGTGTTCGACGATTGCCAAGACATTGTGAAGGCGGTCAGCAACGATTTGGAGTTCAAGCGCAAATACAAAATCGGCACGGTCAATTCCATCAATTGGGCCCGCTTGTTGGCGCAGGTGGTTTACTACTTCGCGGGCTACTTTCAAGCCACCCAAAACGACACCCAAAAAGTCAGCTTCAGTGTGCCAAGCGGCAACTTCGGCAATGTGTGTGCAGGACACGTTGCCCGCATGATGGGCTTGCCCATTGCGCACCTTGTGGTGGCCACCAATGAAAATGACGTGCTCGATGAGTTTTTCAAAACTGGTGTCTACCGTGTTCGCGGAACGGCCGACACGCACGAAACATCCAGCCCGTCCATGGACATTTCCAAAGCCAGCAACTTTGAACGCTTTGTGTTTGACTTGCTGCAGCGTGATGCAACGCGGGTGAAAAATTTATTTCACGACCAATTGAGTCAAACGGGTCAATTCAATTTGGGGCAAGACCCGCTGTTTGCACAAGCAAAAAGCCAATACGGTTTCTTAAGTGGCCGAAGCACCCATGCGGATCGTCTGAAAACCATTCAAGATGTTTATGCAGACAATCACATCATGATTGACACCCACACAGCCGATGGCCTGAAGGTGGCCGTGCCACTGGCGCAAGCTGACGTGCCCATGCTGGTGCTTGAAACAGCTTTGCCAATCAAGTTTGCTGCCACTTTGGTGGAGGCCTTGGGCCGCGAACCAGACCGCCCTGCCAAATTCGAAGGCATCGAAGCCTTACCCAAGCGTGTCTCGCTCATGCCCAAATCGGTAGACGCCGTGAAGGCTTACATTGTTCAGCATTGCGATTGATTGATATGACTGTCGACAAGGCTGCCAAGCGTCCCCCCTTAATGTCTTTAGACGAAGCCTTGAGCTTGGTTTTGAAAGATGTGGCCGTATTGACCCAAACCGATTGGGTCAATACCTTTGAAGCCGATGGCCGTGTGTTGTCAGAAGACCTGGTGTCTCAACTGCAAGTGCCGCCTCAAGACAATTCTTCCATGGACGGCTACGCACTGCGCATTGAAGACGTCACTCAATTGGGATCGCGCCTACAAGTCACGCAAAGAATTCCTGCAGGTCACCATGGTCATGCCTTAGGGAAAGGCGAGGCTGCTCGCATTTTCACGGGCGCCCCTATTCCAGAAGGCGCCAATGCCGTGGTCATGCAAGAGGACACGCAAGCCGTAGAGGCTGGCAGTGCTCAAACCGACATGCCAGAAGTTTTGATCAACACCATGCCGCTGGTGGGGCAGTGGATTCGCCGCAGCGGTGAAGATGTTGCCAAGGGAGCCGTGGTGCTGTCTAAAGGCACCCGCCTGAATCCGGCAGGCTTGGGTTTGGCTGCAAGCATTGGTGCCGCCAAATTGAAAGTGACGCGAAAACCGCGGGTTGCCTTGTTTTCAACAGGTGATGAACTGGTCATGCCTGGCGATGTATTGCCTGAAAACATGCGACCCGGCGCCATTTACAACTCCAATCGTTTTTTCTTGCGAGCCTTGTTGGTACGAGCAGGCTGTGAGGTTACCGATTTGGGCATCGTGCCAGATCGATTTGAAGCCACCTTGAAAGTGCTCAAAGATGCTGCAGACCACCACGATTTGGTGTTAACCAGCGGCGGCGTATCGGTTGGGGAAGAAGACCATGTGAAGCCTGCCGTTGAGGCGCTGGGCGGCCTGAATTTGTGGCAAATTTCCATGAAGCCTGGCAAGCCCTTTGCGTTTGGTTTTCTTCAATCTCAGGCCACCAGTCACTCTGCCTATTTCATGGGTTTGCCCGGCAATCCCGTGTCAAGCTTTGTCACGTTCCAACTTTTGGTCAGGCCTTTCTTGTTTGCCCTTCAAGGTGTGAGTTCCGTTCAAGCAGAGCCTTTTTACATGAGGGCCGACTTCAATTTGCCCAAGCCTGACAAACGCCGAGAATTTTTGCGTGTCAAACGCAATGCAAAGGGCGGTTTGGATTTGTTTCCCAACCAAAGCTCTGGCGTTCTGACGTCGGTGGTTTGGGGCGATGGCGTGGTGGACAACGCCGGCTCAAAT
>JAJTGB010000092.1 GCA_021298995.1 Comamonadaceae bacterium
GCTCTCTTCAAGTCGTCCACCAAATCGTCTGGATCTTCCAAACCAATCGACAAGCGCACAGTGCCAGGGCCAATGCCAGAGGCCTTGAGGGTTTCGTCGTCTACCCTAAAGTGTGTGGTGCTAGCGGGATGAATGACCAATGATCTGCAATCGCCCACGTTGGCCAAGTGACTGAAAACCTGCAGGGCTTCAATGAAAGCTTTTCCTTGCGCGCGAGTGCCTCGAATGTCAAAGCTGAACACAGAGCCTGCACCGCGCGGCAATAATTTTTGGGCCAGTGCGTAGCTAGGATGTGTTTCTAGCATGGGATGACCCACGCGACTCACCAGGGGGTGAGCCGCCAAGAAGCTCACTATTTTTTCGGTATTGCTCACATGGCGTGCCATGCGCAGCGGCAAAGTTTCGATGCCTTGCAGAATAAGCCATGCGGTGTGAGGGCTCATGCAGGCGCCAAAATCACGCAAGCCCTCACGACGTGCCCGCAACAAGAAAGCACCTACCGTGCTTTCTTCGTCAAACACCATGTTGTGAAAGCCTTCATAGGCTTGTGTGAGTTCAGCAAACTTGCCCTGAGTGTTGGGGCCTGACCAATCAAAGCTGCCACCGTCCACCACCAAGCCACCAATCACGGTGCCATGACCCGATAAGAATTTAGTGGCAGAGTGCACGATCAAGTCAGCCCCATGTTCCAGCGGTTTCATGAGCCACGGCGAGGTGAGGGTGGCATCGACCAACAGGGGCACGCCAGCAGCGTGTGCAATTTGGCTAACAGCGGGTAAATCGAGCACATCCATGCCGGGATTGCCCACGGTCTCACCAAAGAACAACTTGGTGTTGGGTTTGACGGCGTTGCGCCAGGCGTCCAAATCGCCTGGTTTGACGAAGGTGGTTTCAATGCCAAATCGGCTCAGGGTGTAGTGCAGCAAATTGTGCGAGCCACCATACAGCGCTGACGAGGCCACAATGTGCGAGCCCGCACCCATGAGAGTGCTGATGGCCAGATGCAAAGCGGCTTGGCCACTGGCGGTTGCAATGGCACCAATGCCGCCCTCTAAGGCCGCAATGCGTTGTTCCAAAACCGCGTTGGTGGGGTTGCTAATGCGGCTGTAAACATGGCCCGCTCGCTCTAAATTGAAAAGCGATGCAGCTTGGTCGCTGGATTCAAAGACAAACGATGTGGTGAGATGAATGGGTACTGCGCGCGCACCCGTGGTGGGGTCGGGGGCTGCGCCTGCATGCAGGGTAAGTGTGTCAAAACCAGGGTCTGAGTAGCCGGGCATAGGTTCTCTCCGAAGAAAAGACTGAAAGTTTCGGGCAAGTGCTTAAGGGTAAGCTTTTACTATTCTTTGCCAACATTGTGGGCTATATTAAGTGCTCATTAGGAGAACCCCATGAAAGTCAGTGACATCCTTCGCGTCAAGGGTCATAGCCTGATCACCGTCACCCCCGACGAAAGTCTGGCCACAGCCGTTCAAATCATGTCTGAAAAAGACATCGGCTCTTTGGTGGTCATGGCGCATGGCGATTTGGTGGGCATGCTCACATTCCGAGAAGTGATGCAAAGTTTGGCCCAAAACGGAGGTTCCATTGGCAATCTGTCGGTTCGCAAATCGATGGACGATGCGCCCATCACGTGCACCAGCGAAACTGAAATGGACGAGGTCAGGCGCATGATGCTCAATCACCATACGCGCTACATGCCCGTCATGGACAATCGCATGCTGATGGGTGTGATCAGCTTCTACGATGTGGCCAAAGCGGTGGTGGACAGTCAGAATTTTGAAAACAAAATGCTCAAAGCCTACATTCGCGACTGGCCAGAGGGTTCTGAGAAAGATCAGAAAGAAGCGCCCACCCTCTGAGATAATGGGGGCTTATGAGCGGCAATACCTTCGGCACCCTATTCTCGGTCACCAACTTTGGTGAATCCCACGGCCCAGCCATTGGCTGCGTGATTGACGGATGCCCGCCTGGCATGCCCTTGTCTGAGGCAGACATCCAGCCCGATCTTGATCGCCGCCGCCCTGGCACCTCCAAATTTGTCACGCAGCGCAATGAACCCGACACCGTTCAAATTTTGTCGGGCGTGTACCAAGGGCTGACCACGGGCACGCCAATTGCCTTGCTCATTCAAAACACCGACCAGCGTAGCAAAGACTATGGCGACATTGTTCAAACCTTTCGCCCAGGCCATGCCGACTTCACCTACTTGCGCAAGTACGGCCTGCGAGATCCTCGCGGCGGTGGTCGTTCGTCTGCGCGTTTAACGGCGCCCATGGTTGCGGCAGGTGCCGTTGCCAAAAAATGGCTGGCAACACAGTTGGGCACCACCTTCAAAGGTTGTATGACGCAAATTGGTGAAGTGCCCATTGGCTTTGAAAGCTGGGACCACGTTCACCACAATCCTTTTTTTGCGCCTGTGGCCGACGTCACCGTGCTGGAAGATTACATGAATGCTTTGCGCAAGTCAGGCGACTCATGTGGTGCCCGCTTGCGAGTGGTAGCTCAAGGCATGCCAGTGGGTCTGGGTCAGCCCTTGTTTGACAAATTGGATGCCGACATTGCTTACGCCATGATGGGCATCAATGCGGTCAAGGGTGTCGAGATTGGCGCAGGCTTTGCATGCGTCACCCAAAAGGGCAGCGAGCATGGCGACCCCATCACACCCGATGGTTTTGTGGGCAACAACGCCGGCGGTGTGCTGGGTGGTATCAGCACAGGTCAAGACCTTGAAGTGTCGATCGCCATCAAACCCACCAGCTCGATTCTCATTCCCCGTCCCTCCATTGACACGCAGGGCAACGCTGTTGAAGTGCTCACCAAGGGTCGCCATGACCCTTGCGTGGGTATTCGTGCAACACCCATTGCCGAGGCCATGTTGGCATTGGTGGTGATCGACCATGTGTTGCAACACAGAGCCCAGTGCGGCGACGTTGTTCACCCGACCAAAACCTAAGGGCCCTTGATGCCCAACGCAGCAGCGGCCAATCGCCGTCAATTGATTCCCTTTGCGGCTGTTTCGGCCAGCTACTTTGCCCACATTGGATTCTTCAATCCGTATTTGCCGCTGTGGTTGAAAGAGTTGGGCTTTGGCTTGGTGGCCATCAGCATCCTCACTTCCATTCAGGCTGCGACTCGCTTGTTTGCACCTTACGGTTGGGGCTGGCTCAGTGACCATACAGGCGAGCGCGTGAAGTTGCTTCGTTATGGGGCCAGCATGGCGCTGATCTGTGCTTGTTTGTTGTTTATGGAGCTTGGCCCTATAGGTCTTGGGCTTGTATTTTTGGTGATGTTTGCCCACACCAGTTCGATGATGCCCATGAGTGAAGCTGCCATGGCGCATTTGGTGAGCCAGGGCGGGGCCTTTGATGCCAAGCGCTATGGCCGCGTGCGTTTGTTTGGCTCCATCGGCTTCTTGGTCACGGTGTTCATGGCAGGCGCGTGGTTTGAGCATTTCGGCATGAAAGATTTTCCCGGATGGACCGTGTTGAGTTTGGCTGCTGTCACCATCAGTGTGTGGCTATTGCCCGACTTGAAGGAGGCCGTCACTGTTCAGGATGAGAAGGTGGCCATTTGGCCGGTGCTTGTCCAAGAGCCCGTGAAGTGGTTTTTTATTACCGCATTTTTTCACGTGCTGTCGCACATCGGGGTCTATGTATTTTTCTCTTTGTACCTCGATTCATTGGGGTACAGCAAAGTTTGGATTGGCATGCTTTGGGCGGTTTCCGTCATTGTCGAAATTGGCTGGTTTTTCACCCAAGCCAAGTGGATGCCTCGCTTGTCCCTCACCGCTTGGTTGGTGGTTTGTTCTGCGGCCATGGCTTTGCGCATGGGCCTGACGGCGCAATGGGCCGATGTGCTTTGGGTTTTGCTCATTGCGCAGGCCCTTCACGCACTCACCTTTGCTGCCAATCACACTGCTTGCATTGCCTTGTTGTCCCATCATTTTCCAGGGCGATTGCGCGGCCGTGGACAAGCGCTCTACACCGTCATTGCTTATGGTTTTCCGGGTGTGCTGGGGGGCTTGGCGGGCGGCTTGCTGAGTGACCAATTGGGCTTGCAAAGTGTCTATTGGGTTTCCCTGATCACGGCCCTGATGGCCACTGCTGCGGCCTACCGTGTCTGGCGCTTGCAGCACCCAGCAAGATCGATGCAGCAAGTGCCTTGATTGTGTGATTCATTCAGCCATTTCAAGTTTGACATGACCTTGCTTCAAAATCCAATTCAAATTGCACCGGAGGTTTTGAATGGCTTGCCATCTCCAGAGGCCGCATGCCTTTTGAGGGGGCGGCGATGGGAGTTGCCTGGCCCCATGATTTGGCATGAGTGGGGGCATGAGGCTTTGGACCAAGGGGCTTCAACCCTGGTATTGCTTCATGGTGGCAGTGGCAGTTGGATGCATTGGATACGCAATGTCGCGCCCTTGGTGGCCGATGGATTCCATGTTCTGGCCGTCGATTTGCCCGGCTTTGGTGACTCGGCTTTGCCTGCACATGGCGGCGATGTTGATGCGTTGATTGAGCCTTTGCATGCGGCTTGGCAAGCAACTTGGCCCTCGTTGCCGGCATCCAACAAGGTGAGTTTCATTGGCTTTTCCTTTGGCGGTATGGCTGCCGCACTGTGGTTGGCTGCTTACCCGCAGGATGCGGCCAACTTGATTTTGGTCGGCTCGCCTGGCCTCGGGATTCAATCTCCCCACAGAGTGCCCTTGAAGGGTTGGCGGCACCTGCTAACAGAAGAGTTGCAAATTCAAGCGCACAGGCACAACCTGTTGGCCTTGATGTTGCACGATGAGCGCAAGCTCGACGATTTGGCCATGGCCGTGCACCGATTGAATGTGGCGCGCGACCGAATGCCTCGCAGGCGTTTGTCGGGCACACCCATTGTGGCCAATGCGCTGCCGCACATTGAGTGCCCTGTGCATGTTATTTACGGCGAGTGGGATGCCCTGTACCAAGGCTGCATGTCAGACGTAAAAAAGCTTTTCCAAAACCTCACCCCTCGCTTGGCATCTTGGCAGTTGGTGGAGGGCGCTGGGCACTGGGCGCAGTTTGAAGCGCCACAGGCTTTTCAGCTTGCTTTGAAAAAGACTTTGTAGCCTGTTTGGTTTTTTGCTTTTAGTTTTGTTTGCTCAGGCGTTGCCTTGAACAGCAGACACAGCAGCCCGCAAGCCCAGCAAATAACTGTCGACCCCAAATCCAGCAATTTGACCTCTTGCAATTTCTGCAATGACCGATTGATGCCGGAAGGCTTCGCGTGCATGAATGTTGGACATGTGAACTTCGATGATGGGGCAAGTCAAAATGGCCAAGGCATCGCGAATGCCGTAGCTGTAGTGCGTCCATGCACCCGCATTGATCATCACGGCGTCAATGCCATCGGCATGCGCTTTGTGAATTTTTTCAACCATGTCACCTTCGAAGTTGGTTTGAAAGCATTCCACTTCGGCCCCTAATTCTTGGCCGAGCTTTTTCACTTGTGCATCAATTTCAGCCAAGGTGATGGTGCCGTACTGGGCAGGATCACGCTTGCCAAACATGTTCAAGTTGATGCCGTTCAAACACAAAATTTTCATGATCATCCTCAAAGGTGGGGCCTTGAAAGATCCCTAGTGGAATCATGGAATCTGGGCCCAGAACGCCGATTTTCCAATATTTGAGGCAATATGGCGCTTTTATTCTAAAAACTTTTGCCATGTCTGCCACTTTAAAAATCGATTTTGTCTCTGACATTGCCTGCCCATGGTGTGCTGTGGGCTTGGGCGCACTTGAGCAGGCCTTGGGCAGGCTCGAGGGTGAAGTGACCGCAGATCTGCATTTTCAGCCCTTTGAATTGAATCCCAACATGGGCCCCGGGGGCCAGGATTTAAGTGAACACCTCACCGCAAAATACGGTTCAACCCCAGAGCAGCAAGCTCAGATTCGCGCCAACATTTCAGCGCGAGGCGAAGAGGTGGGTTTCAAATTCAACCCTGAAGGTCGTGGCCGTGTTTACAACACTTTCAATGCACACCGATTGCTCCACTGGGCGGGCGTCAAAGGGCCAGCCGGAAGTCAACACGCATTGAAGAAAGCCTTGCTCGAGGCGTATCAAGGCCGCGCAGAACGTGTCGAATCGGATGAGGTTTTGTTGAACGTGGTGGCTTCGGTCGGCTTGGATGTGGCTGAAGCAAAAGCTATTTTGGCCTCTGACACCTATGGCCAAGAGGTGCGCGAGGTAGAGCAGTTTTACCAACAAGCAGGCATCCATTCTGTGCCTGCTGTGATCATCAATGACAAGCATTTGATTTCGGGCGGACAACCGGCAGAGGTGTTTGAGCAGGCCCTCCGAAGAATCGCTGCTGGTGAAGTTTGAGAGATGCCTGCACTGACTGTTTACTACGATGGCAGCTGCCCGCTGTGCCGGCGTGAAATTGCTTTTTATCAAGGCAATCCGGATGCGGCGCAACTGGCTTGGCATGACGTCAGTGTGAACTTTCAGGCCAACGACGATTCAAGCCTGGGGGATGGTCTCAATTGCCAAAGAGCCATGGCTTTCTTTCATGTGCGCGATGCGCAGGGTAACTTGTTTGAAGGCGGCGCTGCATTTGCTCGCCTTTGGTTGGAGTTGCGCGGCTGGCGTTTGGCCGGCCGGGTGTTTTCGGTGCGGCCTTTTAGTTGGGCCATTGATGTGGGCTACAAAATGTTTTTACCCATCCGGCCCACGGTGCAAAAGTATTTGCTCAAATGGGATGCGCGTCATTCATGAGTCAATACCAAGCTTTGGTACTCGGTGCAAGTGGCGCCATTGGAAATGCCTTTGTGTCGCACTTTCAGCAAGACCCCGGTTGCGCTTTGGTGGTGGGCTTGTCCCGGCAAAGTGACTTGCATTTTGAATTGGAAAACGAAGCCAGCATGGCGCAATGTGCGGCGCAATTGCAAAGCCCAACAGGCCCTTATGGTGTTTGTCAATTCAAGTGGATTATTGATGCTACAGGCGCATTGACCATTGATACCCTAGGGCCTGAAAAGCGAATCGAAGCATTGAATGCCCAGCAACTTCTCAGGCAGTTTGAGGTCAACGCGGTAGGCCCAGCCTTGTTGATGAAGCATTTTTTTCCATTGCTCCCTGCCCAAGAGCCATCGTGCTATGCCACTTTGTCTGCGCGTGTTGGCAGCATTGAAGACAATCACAAGGGCGGGTGGTATGGCTACCGTGCAGCCAAGGCCGCTAGAAACATGTTGCTGCAAACAGCAGCCATTGAAGTTTCTCGAAAAAAGCCACTGTGTGTTTTTGCAGCCTTGCAACCTGGCACAGTTCAGTCCAAACTGTCTTCCAATTTTGTGGCGGCACCAGATGCCATGGCGCCAGAAGAGTCAGTGTCTAAATTGATGGCTGTTTTATCAGGCTTAAAGCCCAACGGTCGGGCGCAATTTGTCGACCACGCTGGGCAAGTTATTCCATGGTGATAAATTGAATAGGAAGGGAGAAATATGAGCGAAGATCCAAGATGTTGTGGCACCGGTACTTGCATCATTGACCCCGAGGGTCGTTGTTGGTGTGGTCAGCAATGGGACGGCGAGAAAATGGCCATGCCCAAATTAGAACTTTCGGCAGATGAAGCCCAAAAGCCATCATCCAAGCCAAATCAGCCATCTTCACCCTCCCAATGATTCAGACATTCAAAACCGGCTTTTTCAAACTGTTGTTGATCGGTCTGGCATTCACCGGTTGCTTTCAAGCCACGGCCAGTGAACTGTCTGATTTGCTCAAAAAATCAGACCATGTGCTGCTCATGCGACATGCATTGGCGCCTGGCATTGGTGATCCTGCGGGTTACAAACTGCAAGATTGCAAGACTCAGAGAAATCTAGATGCCAAAGGCCGCGAACAGGCGCAAAAAACGGGTCAATGGTTGAAGATGCAGGGCGTTGGCAATGCACTTGTTTTTAGCAGTGCTTGGTGTCGTTGCAAAGAAACAGCTGAAAACTTGGCCTTTGGCACGCCAGTGCTAGAAGCTTCCTTGAATTCATTTTTTGACAATATGCGTCAAGGTCCGCAAAGCAATTTGAATTTGCAAAAGTTCATTGGCAGTCAGCTCAAAAGCAAAGGCGACAAGGCTCTGATTTTGGTCAC
>JAJTGB010000093.1 GCA_021298995.1 Comamonadaceae bacterium
ATGCTGGCCACTTCCCCTTTGTTGGCCGCCACAACTTTGCCGCCAACCACCAACAAGCGATGCTCGTCACCCAAAATGTGCCGTTCAACCAAAACCTCACTGCCTTCGGCTTCTGCCAAATGGTATGCGGCTTCAATTTCGCTTTGGGCTCGCAGCTCGAGTGATACGCCGCGTGCGTGATTGCCATCGATTGGTTTGACGCAAACGGGAAAGCCAATTTCTTGCGCGGCTTCCCAAGCCTCGGCAGGCGAGGAAACAATGCGTCCTTCGGGTACGGGCACACCACAATTGGCGAGCAAGCTCTTGGTGAGGTCTTTGTCTTTGGAGACGCCCTCAGCGATGGCGCTGGTTTGGTCGGTTTCGGCGGTCCAGATGCGACGCTGGTTGGCGCCATAACCCAGTTGAACCAAATTGCCATCGTTCAGGCGAATGGCGGGGATATTTCGATCTGCAGCCGCATCGACGATGCAAGCGGTGCTGGGGCCAATGCACAAGCTGTCAACCATTTGGGTGAGGTTGGCAATGACTTCCTTGACTGGATAGGGGCGGTTTTCGATGGCAGCCATGACCAAGTCGCGAGCGGCCTGAATGGCAACGCGGCTAACGGTTTCGTTGCGAGTGCGAATGACCACCTTGTAAATGCCGCGGGGGCCGGCTTCACGAGCTTTGCCAAAACCGGTTTGCATGCCCGCACGGTTTTGCAGTTCCAAGGCCACATGCTCCATGATGTGACCAGGCCAGGTTCCTTCGACCAATCTCTGCAAAAAACCGCCTCTTTCGCCCACACTGCATCGGTGCTCAATGAGGCCGGGCAGCATTTCTTGCAATCGTTCGTTGAAGCCGGGGAGTACATTGGAAGGGCAATCTTCCAAGTCGCCGATGTCGATCCAAGCTTCTAGAACGGGGCGGTAAGTCCAAATATTCGGCCCCTTGAGGTGGGTTACTCGAATAAATTTGATTTCTTTAGAACTCATTTTCGTGCTTTTCACAATTCTCAGCGAAGGCACGGAGCGATTCGTGTCCGGGGATACAATGGCCGGCCAGTTGCAGCACTGGCAATGATCGTCTGATAAACAAGGTGCATGGGCTGTGTCCTGGCCGCTTCTTTTGCTGTTTTTGTTTGCCGCCAACACGGGTTGACTCTTGCTGTTTGAAACTTTATGAACTCCAACACCCATCCTCCCATCGATTTGCTGGGATTGCCGTTTTTTTGGCAGGAGGGCTTGTTGTCGCATGTTCACCAGGGTGAAAACGTTCTAGCTTGGCTAGAGGTTGACCTGAATGATGAACTCATCTTCAAAAAGACCCTTGTTATTTTGACCGATCAAAGGGTCATCTCTGTGGATGAAGCCCAAAATAGTTGGAATTTTTGGGCCTTGAGCCCCGATTTGACCCTCCGAGTCGTCGATCATGCGGGCGTTGGCACCCTGGCACTTCATCAGGGCGGCTTAAGACTCAGGGCTTGGCGGTTTACCTTGGGGCTTGAGGCTGCTGTTCTGAGATGGAAATTGGGCTTTGAAAACCATCTCGCTGGACAGGCCCAGACGTCTTCCTTTTTTGGACAATCCTTGAGACCACCCTCTGCCGGTGCGGATGACTGGGCAGAACCAGGGGTTGGCCAAATGCGGCACGTCTTGTGTCCAGTTTGCCAAAATGTGGTGGATGCTTTGGACGAGGAATGTGCTGTTTGCCTCGAAAAGGGCCAAGCGCCAACTTCCACATGGACCTTGCTTAAGCTCTGGCGTTTTGCCAAACCTTATCAGTGGCAACTTTTAATGGGCTTTTTGCTGACATTGGCTTCTACTGCGGCCACCTTGGTGCCGCCTTATCTCACCATGCCCCTGATGGATGATGTGCTCATTCCTTATCAAAACGGCAAAGACATAGACCCTGTTGTTGTCTCTTGGTATCTGCTTGGCCTGCTGGCCTCCGCCATTGTTGCTTGGTCCTTGGGCTGGGTGAAGACCTATATTTTGGCGCTGGTTTCAGAGCGAATTGGGGCTGATCTCAGAACGACCACTTACCAACATTTGCTGAAATTGTCCTTGGAGTATTTCGGTGGACGTCGAACCGGTGATTTGATCGCCCGAATTGGCAGTGAGACCGATCGGATCAATGTCTTTTTATCGCTTCACTTGCTGGATTTTGCAACCGACGTGTTGATGATCATGATGACGGCAGTGATTTTGTTTTCAATCAATCCCACCTTGGCGCTGGTGACCTTGTTGCCTTTGCCATTCATTGGATGGTTAATTCATGTGGTGAGAGAAAGGTTGCGAACGGGTTTCGAAAAGATTGACCGTGTGTGGTCAGAGGTCACCAATGTTTTGACAGACACCATTCCTGGCATTCGCGTGGTCAAGGCTTTTGCACAAGAAGACCGTGAAGCGCAGCGTTTCATCGATGCCAACAAACACAACTTGACTGTGAATGACCGTCTAAACAGAGTTTGGTCTGTGTTCTCGCCCACGGTGACGCTCATGACCGAAATAGGCCTGTTGATTGTCTGGGCTTTTGGTATTTGGTTGGTCTCTAAGGATCAAATCACAGTGGGCGTACTGACCGCATTCTTGGCCTATATCGGGCGCTTTTACACCCGACTTGATTCTATGAGTCGCATTGTGTCAAGCACTCAAAAAGCTGCTTCTGGTGCCAAGCGCATTTTTGAAATTCTGGACCATGTCTCTAGCGTGCCGGAGCCCCAAAATCCTGTTGCAATGCACAAGGTAGAGGGCCGCATTACTTTGACAGATGCCAGTTTCCGTTATGGCAATCGGGCTGTGATCAAGCATTTGAATCTCGACATCAAGCCTGGTGAAATGATTGGTTTGGTTGGGCACAGTGGTTCGGGGAAAAGTACCTTGGTCAATTTGATGTGCCGCTTCTACGATTTGTCGGAAGGCAGTATTGCGCTAGATGGCGTTGATATCAAGCAACTCAAAGTGGCTGACTACCGCAGGCAAATTGGTTTGGTTTTGCAGGAACCTTTCTTGTTCTTTGGCACCATTGCCGACAACATTGCCTACGGCATGCCCGAAGCGACCCGAGATCAAATTGTGGCGGCCGCAAGAGCGGCACACGCGCATGAATTTATTCTGCGCATGCCTCAAGGTTACGATTCTCTGGTTGGGGAGCGTGGACAGGGATTGTCTGGTGGCGAGCGTCAACGGATTTCAATCGCTCGTGCCTTGCTCATTGATCCGCGCATTTTGATTTTGGACGAAGCCACATCGGCGGTTGATACTGAAACCGAAAAAGAAATTCAAAACGCCTTGGACAATTTGGTTCGCGGCAGAACCACCATTGCGATTGCGCACCGTTTGTCAACTTTGCGCAAAGCAGATCGTTTGGTGGTCATGGACAAAGGCTTGATCGTGGAAGAGGGCACTCACGATGTGCTGATTGAAAAACAGGGTGCCTATTGGCGCTTGTACGAAGCCCAGCAAAGACAGGCAGAAGCTGAAGGCGCTGTTTTGAGGGAGTCGGTGGCATCATGATGACTCCGTTGATGAATTTTCAATTTGACCAAGCGTCCTCGGGTCGGTGGTTTTATGTCAGTGCAGAAGGCCAACAACATGACAATGTTCTGGCTGTTAGATCATTTCCTGTTGCGGCCCCTGAAGAGGGCATTGCCATTGTGGATGTCGATGGCAAAGAGCTGCTTTGGATCTCACATTTAAACTTGTTGACGGAGGCGTTGCGCACCCATATTTTGAAGGCCATGACACAGCGAGAGTTCATGCCTCAAATTTTGAAGTTGTATGGTGTGAGTGGATTTGTGGCGCCCAGTACTTGGGATATTGAAACGGATCGAGGCAGAACCAAACTTTTACTCAAAGGGGAAGAGGATATTCGCCGTCTTTCTGGCAAAGTATTGTTGGTCACGGATGGTCACGGCGTGCAGTTTCTGATTCGAGATTTGGCTCTAATGGACCGTGACTCGCGAAGGTTGCTCGATCGATTTTTATGAGGCGCTTCGGCAGTCTGCGTGCACATCGAGCTTGGCTTGATATGCTTGCGTGCTGATGTTCATCAATCCCAGTACCGAGTGAAAGTAGTTGTCGTGAGTGAGTGGGGCTTGCGATTTGTTTTTCAAACAAGTTGGCATCAAGCCCGACTGTTTTTCAAAACTGGATGACAGCCAGGTGATCCAAGGGACGCGCTTTTGCACGTCAGGTGCGACACGATAGGGAAGCCCATGCAAATACAAATTGTTTTCGCCCAAAGACTCGCCATGATCTGACACATAGAGCATGGCTGGCGCAGATGTGGCCTCTGATTTTTTGAGCCACTGAATGGCCTGACTTAAGAAATGATCGGTGTAAAGGATGGTGTTGTCAAACGAGTTGACAACTTGCTCGCGCGAGCACTCTTGGAGAGCATTGCTCCTGCATTCTGGTACAAATTTTCTAAATTGATCTGGTACGCGCTTGTAGTAGGCAGGGCCATGACTGCCCATTTGGTGCATGACCACCACAACGCCTTTGGCTCTGCGTTCTGCAGGCAGTGCTTGAATTCGTTGGTCTATTTCATGCAACATGATTTCGTCAAAGCACTCGCCATTTTTGCAAAGTGTGGGGTGTTTCAGTGATTTGGTGAGTGCTTGTGGCACACGTTCACAGACACCTTTACAGCCCGATTGATTGTCAATCCACAACACGGCCAGTCCTGCGTGGTGAAGCACATCGATGAGGCTTTCGTAATTGTGCTTGCGTGATTCATAGTCCTCTTTGCCCAGATGTGAGAACATGCAGGGCACGGAAGTGGCGGTGCTGGTGCCACAGGACATAACACCTTTCAGACTGATGACGTTCTCTTTTGAAAGTTCGGGCGTGGTGGGGCGATCGTAGCCGTTGATACCAAAGTTGCCCATGCGCGCCGTTTCACCTAAAACCAATAGCAAAAGGGTGGGCTTGTCTTTGCTCTTGGATGGGTTTAATTGAGCATCGCGACCCAATGGCAACAAAGTTTTTTGATCCCTTTGAAATGGCTTGGCCGCCACCATGCCAATTGCATAGTAACTGTTCAAGGGATTGATCAAATAACGCAACTGAGTGTGATTGCGCATGATCGAGGAGAAGTCTTGAAAAATGGCCAACAAAGCACCCACAATGACCATCAAAGAGATGGCAAGTGTGAGGACGTTGCCAATAATTTGTGGGCCCAAGCGCAAAGGCTTGACGGGAATTTTCCAAAGGGCCCAACAGGGCAAAATACCCAGAAGCGCTAGGCTGATCAGCATGCGCCAGTTCATCAAATCCAAAGCCTCTTTGGTATCTGTTTGAACCACATTGGTGATCATGGTGCTATCGATCACAATGCCATAACTCATCATGAAGTAGGCACCACTGGCTGCACTCAAAAAGAAGACTGCAATGGCAGGTTTGAGAAGCCATCGCCAGTTCAAGAAACTCAAAATGGCACTGATGGCAGCAGTGATGATGGTTCCAAATCCGATGGCAAAAGCAAAACCTCTCAGCCCAGTCACTTCTGGCAATTGGTGAATCTGCGACCACAGGGCAATATTGCCAGCGCAGGTTAACCACAGACTACTGAGCAAGACAACCCAAGTTGGGTGCCATCCTTGTTTTTGCGGAGCAGAAGAATTTGAGCGTTTGAGATTCATGCAGCAAAGATTAAAACTGGGTGTATTTTCGCAGACTTCCTTTTGAACCCAAGACATTTCAAAAAGAAAACGCAAGCCATATCAGCCCGGCCACAAAGAGGCGTGCTCGGGAACAACGGCTCGCATATGCAGTTCTCTCTCAATGCGCTGGCGCAAAACGTCTGATGCGTCGCGCTCCCCATGCACCACATAGACTTGGGCAGGTGCTTGCGGCATCTTTTGAAGCCAAGCCAAGAGCTGATTGCCATCGGCATGGGCAGAGGCTGAACTGAGTTGGACAATTTCAGCTGCCACAGGCAAGTCTTTGCCATGCAAGCGAATGGTGGCTGCGCCGCTGGCCAAGGTGGCGCCGCGGGTTCCTGGCGATTGATATCCTGTCAGGATGACCATATTGCGATGGTGGCCAACATGGTTGGCCAAGTGGTGTAACACGCGGCCTCCAGTGGCCATACCGCTGGCAGATAAGATGACCATTGGGCCGTGGCGTTTTACCAATGCTTTAGATTGCTCAGGTGTTTCAATCATGGTGGCCACGCGATCCATGGCTTGAACTTCAGCACTATTCAAGCGGTGCTCACCCATATGCCTTTTAAACAAAGCCGTGGTGTGAATGGCCATAGGGCTGTCTAAGAAGATGGGCAGTCCGTGTGGAATTTCACCACTTGCTTTGAGTTGTGCAATGCTGTGCAAAATAGCTTGCGCGCGGCCAACTGCAAATACTGGCACCACTGCAACGCCACCTCGGCCCGCCGATCTTTTGAGAGCCTCCCCCAACTCTGCATTCACATTTTCTATGGGGTGTGCTCTATTGCCATAGGTGGATTCAATCAAGACCGTGTCTGCTTGCGGAGGAGCATCGGGTGGGTTCATAAGGCTGTCATCAGGGCGTCCGAGATCGCCAGAAAACAGAATGCGCCGCCCGCCCACTTCAAGCAACAAACTGGCGGCACCTAAGATGTGGCCCGCGCTACTGAACTTGGCATTCCATCCTTGAATGGGTTGAAACCATGTGTTGAGTTTTTCCACATGAAACTGCTGCATGCAGTACTTGGCGTCTTGCTGGGTGTAGAGCGGCAAAGCAGGGCTGTGTTTGGAGTAGCCGTGTTTGTTAGCAAAATAAGCGTCTTCCTCTTGAATGTGTCCACTGTCTGGTAACAAGATGCCGCACAAATCGCGTGTACCAGAGGTGCTGTGAACTTTCCCGTTAAAACCATTGCGTGCCAATAGCGGCAAGTAGCCACTGTGGTCCAGATGGGCGTGCGTCAGAATGACGGCGTTGATGTCTTTGGGTGAGGTCGGGCAAGGGTCCCAATTGCGCAGGCGCAGTTGTTTGTAGCCCTGAAACAAACCGCAATCGACCAACAGCTTTTTGCCGTCGTGCTCAACGCAGTATTTGGAACCGGTGACGGTGTCGGCACCGCCTAAAAATCGAATGTTGAGTGTCATGTGGCCATGTTAGGCCGTTGGCCCAACATGGACTTGACTTGGATCAAGTGAAGCGACGAACTTAAGTCACTACTTATGCGCCAAACAAACCTTTGAGTTTGTCGGTCCAACTGTTGCCAGTGGGCATGTGCTTGGCGCCGCCTTTTTGCAAAGACTCTTCAAACTCTTTGAGCAGCTTGCGCTGGTGCTCTGTGAGTTTGACCGGCGTCTCTACGGTAATGTGACAGTACAAGTCGCCAGGGTAGCTGGAACGCACGCCCTTGATGCCTTTGCCGCGCAAACGGAATTGCTTGCCAGTTTGGGTGCCTTCGGGAATATCGATGGCCGCTTTGCCACTGAGTGTGGGCACATCGATTTCACCGCCCAAGGCAGCTTTGCTAAAACCGATGGGGACGGAGCAATGCAGGTCGTCGCCGTCGCGCTCAAAGATGTCGTGTTTCTTGAGGCGAATCTCAATGTACAAATCGCCAGGCGGGCCGCCGTTGGTGCCCGGTTCACCATTGCCGGTGCTGCGAATGCGCATGCCGTCGTCAATGCCCGCAGGGATTTTGACTTCGAGTGTTTTTTGTTTTTTGAGCTTGCCTTGGCCGCTGCATGAAGGGCAGGGGTCGGAGATGATTTTGCCTGAGCCTCGGCAGTGTGGGCAGGTTTGCTGCACACTGAAAAAGCCTTGGCGCATTTGAACCGTGCCCGAACCTTGGCAAGTGCCGCAGGTTTTGGCGCTGGTGCCTTTCTTGGCACCGGTGCCATCACAGGGATCGCACTCTTCCCAACCTGGTATGCGAATCTGGGCATCCTTGCCAGCCGCCGCTTCTTCCAATGTCACTTCCATGGCGTAACTTAGATCGCCGCCGCGAAACACTTGACGGCCACCACGGCCACCGCCGCGTTGCTGGCCAAAGATGTCGCCAAAGATGTCGCCAAAGGCTTCACCAAAACCGCCAAAGCCTTCTGCGCCGCCGCCAGGGCCGCGCATGTTGGGGTCGACACCCGCGTGGCCATACTGGTCGT
>JAJTGB010000003.1 GCA_021298995.1 Comamonadaceae bacterium
TACAAGCTGAGTTTTTCACGCATGGCAGATGATGCTTTTAAATGAGAGCCGCTTGCGATGCACTTAGGAAAGGCGCGTTACACCAGGCAGCTCGCACGCATAAATGGCATTGCGAAGCGCAGCAATGGCTTCATAGCGCGTGAAGCTTTTGCGCCAGACCAAGACCACTCGGCGTGTGGGCGGCAAACCGCCCGCTTCATCGATGATGGGCAAGTACGCAATGTCGGGGTCTTCGTGTTTTTTGCGCTTGGCTTCTTTGGCAAGGGCCTCGGCAGGCACCGACAAACGCGGCACCAAGGTCACGCCCATGCCAGCGGCCACCATGTGCTTGATGGTCTCGAGCGAAGAGCCTTCGAAGCTTTTGCGAATGCCTTCTGCATTGCTAGAAAACCGCGCAAACTCTGGACACACTTCCAACACGTGGTCTCTAAAACAATGGCCATTGCCCAGCAGCAATATGGTCTCGTTTTTAAGTTGCTCGGCAGTGATTGATTTTTTCTTGGCCAGCCCATGTTTGACCGGCAACGCCGCCATGAAAGGCTCATCGTATAAAGCAGCGGTGGCCAAGCCCATGTCTGGAAAAGGCTCTGCCAAGATGGCGCAATCGATCTCACCGGCGCGCAACATTTCCATCAGTTTGACGGTGAAGTTTTCTTGCAGCATCAAAGGCATTTGCGGCGTCTTTTTCATGATCTGACGCATCAAATCGGGCAGCAAGTAAGGCCCAATGGTGTAGATCACGCCCAAACGCAGGGTGCCAGCCAAGGGGTCTTTGCCGCGCTTGGCAATTTCTTTGATTTCTGCAGCTTGCTCCAACACCCCTTGTGCATGGCGAATGATTTCTTCACCCAATGGTGTGGTGCTGACCTCGTTGGCACTGCGCTCGAACAACTTCACATCGAGTTCTTCTTCGAGTTTTTTGATGGCCACCGACAAGGTGGGTTGCGACACAAAGCACGCTTCGGCCGCTTTGCCAAAGTGCCGCTCGCGGGCCACCGCCACAATGTATTTCAGCTCTGTCAGGGTCATGCCAATTTCTCAAGCTTTCAAAAACTCTGATTTTCCACCCAACCAGCGAGCAATGTGTCGCTCGGCCATGTCGGGGTATTTTGCTAGCAGCAAGGGTGCTGTTTGCCTGGCCCAATCGAGCAAATGCTCGTCTGTGGCCAAATCGGCAAATCGCAACAGGGCGGCCCCCGATTGTCGCGCACCCAGAAACTCGCCAGGGCCTCTGATTTCCAAATCGCGTCTGGCAATTTCAAAACCATCGTTGGTGTCCACCATGGCACGCAATCGCTCGCGTGCCGTTTCACTCAAGCGGCCACCGTCCGGGGTGCCGTAAAGCAAAACACAGGCCGATGCAGCGGCGCCGCGCCCCACGCGCCCACGCAACTGGTGCAACTGACTCAGGCCAAAGCGCTCGGCGTGTTCGATCACCATCAAGGAGGCATTGGGCACATCAACGCCCACTTCAATCACGGTGGTGCTGACCAACACGCCCATGCTGCCTTGTGTGAACTGGGCCATGACCTCGCGTTTTTCAGTCACCGACATGCGGGAATGCAACAAGCCCACCGTCACGCCTGGCAACACGGCAGACAACTCTTCGTGGGTGGCCGTGGCATTGGTTAAATCTAAGGCTTCACTTTCTTCAATCAGAGGACACACCCAATAAACCTGTCGCCCCTCGGCCAATTGGGCGCCAATGCGCCCGATGACTTGATCGCGCCGGCTGTCTGAAATCACTTTGGTCACCACAGGGGTGCGGCCGGGTGGCAGTTCGTCAATGACCGAGACATCCAAGTCGGCGTAGTAGCTCATGGCCAAGGTGCGCGGAATGGGCGTGGCCGTCATCATGAGCAAGTGCGGCTCCATGCCCGCATCTTGCATCTTGTCTCTGAGCGCCAAGCGCTGTGCCACGCCAAAGCGATGTTGCTCGTCAATGATGGCGAGCGCCAGATTTTTAAACTTCACCTGCTCTTGAATCACAGCATGCGTGCCCACCACCAAAGCGGCTTCGCCCGATTCAATCAAGGCCAGCATTTCAGTGCGTTCTTTTTTCTTCTGACTGCCAGTGAGCCAGGCCACGCGCACACCCAAAGGCGCCAGCCAACCCACCAACTTGGCAAAATGTTGTTGAGCCAAAATTTCGGTGGGCGCCATCAGGGCACACTGCCAGCCGCCATCAATGGCCAACATGGCCGCAAAAGCGGCCACCACGGTTTTGCCAGCGCCCACATCGCCTTGAAGCAGCCGGTGCATGGGCACAGGTCGTGCCAAATCTTGCGCAATTTCTTGGCCCACTCTGTGTTGTGCCGCTGTTAACTCAAAGGGCAAAACCTTTTTCAATTTGTCGTGCCATCCATCCGCTTTCAAATGAAGGGCGGGGGCTCGCAAGGTGTCGCGCTCTTGTTTGGCCATGCGCTGTGAAAGTTGCTGCGCCAGCAGTTCTTCGGCTTTCAGCCTTTGCCAAACAGGATGCGAGCGGTCTTCAAGGGCTGCAATAGAAACCTCTGGCGTGGGATGGTGCAAGTAGGTCAGGGCTTGGCGCAAACTGGGGGCCAATTTGCCGTTGGGCGTAGAAGGCCAGCTGATGGCTGCAGGCAATGACTCGCCCAAATCGGCGCGCGACAAGGCGCTGGCTATGGCGCGGCGCAAATAGGTTTGCGGCAAGCCCGCAGAGACCGGGTAAACCGGCGTGAGTACCGATGGCAATTCACCCGATGCGGCCTTGAACGAAGGGTGCATCATGGTGAAACCCATCATCCCGCCCTTGACTTCACCTCTGGCCCTGATCACCTGGCCAACCGCCATGGCCTTTTGCTGGGCCGGATAGAAGCTGAAGAAACGCAACACACAAGTGTCGGTGCCATCATCCACCCTGACCAAGAGCTGGCGACGCGGGCGCAACTGCACCTCGGATGAAACCACGGTGGCTTCTATTTGAACGGTATCACCCTCTCTGGCATCGCGCAATTTGACGATGCGCGTTTCGTCCTCGTAACGCAAAGGGATGTGCAGCGCCAGATCGATGTCGCGCACCAAGCCCATCTTGCGCATGGCTTTTTGCGGCGCTGACAAGGGCTTTACAGAGGAATTTGAGGATGCGTTGGCTGGCATCCTGACATTGTGCCGTGGATGCAGGCCTTAGTTGGCCCAAGGCTTAGGACGCTTTTTCAACCACCTTGGCCAACACAAATGCAGTCACCACATCTCGAATGGTCTTGCGCTCTGTCTGTGGGAGCGACAAGTAACGGTCGATCATTTCGCGATCGGCCAGTGCCATTTCAATGGGGCCTGCATTCATTTCATAAACATAAGTTTTGCCAGGTGCGCGACCAAAGCGAAGTTCGTCAGGGCTTACTTGCAACCACTCAGCCAATACACGCAATTTGTCTTGCGTGGGCATGACTTTGCCCAAAAGCCAGTTGCGGGCCGTGTGCGGGGTAATGCTGCGTCCGTGGTAGCGAAGGTTGAAGGCGTTGGCCACCAAGGTCGGTGAAGCACGCACGCCAGCACTTTCCAACGCGCTGCGCAACCGATCAGCGAATTGTTGGGATTCGGATACTACTTTTGGCATGAACGTACAGTACTGTCTTGGGTTTGCGTGATGTTGAATAAAGATAGATAGTTTCTTAAATGCGCTTTACATAATGCGCTTTGTTACAAAATTTAGAAACATTTATTTGGCAAAGCTTTGCGCTATGTCATGGGACAATCAGTTTCTTTCACTTGGAACGGGTCTGGTTCGGCCCTCAAGACCATGATTTCTGCTAACAAGCCAAACTCAAATCCAAATCCAAACCCACAGCTTCAAGCCAAACGCCTCTTCAGCTTGAGCGACTTTAACTTTCACCTGCCCCCCGAGCTCATAGCCCAACACCCCGCCAGCGAGCGCAGCAGTTCTCGGCTTTTAGACGGCAGTGAGCCTGAACCCATTGATCGAATTTTCAAATCCTTGCCCGAATTGATGCAAGCCGGCGACTTGCTGGTCTTCAATGACACGCAAGTGGTGAAGGCGCGACTCTTTGGCGAAAAATCAACGGGCGGCAAAGTGGAGCTCTTGATCGAGCGCGTGTTGCCCGAGCACCGCGTGGTGGCCCACATGAAAGTCAGCAAGAAACCGCCCATTGGCGCGAAGCTTCACATGGGCATAGACGCCAAACACGGCGCCAAGGGTTTTGAGGCCACTTTGCTGGGCCGATGGCCAGACGACAAGGGTGCCTTGTTTTGCTTTCAATTGAACGACGAACCACACGCCTTGATGGCGCAATATGGCCATGTGCCTTTGCCGCCCTACATCGAACGACCTTATGACGGCAGCGCCTCTGACGCCGACATTGCAGAAGACGAAGCGCGCTACCAAACTGTGTTTGCACGCAACCCAGGTGCCGTGGCAGCACCCACCGCGGCGCTGCATTTTGACGAAGCACTTTTGCAACAGCTGAAAGATCGGGGCGTGAACACAGCCAGCGTCACCTTGCATGTAGGTGCGGGCACCTTTCAGCCCGTCAAGTCAGAAAACATTGCCGAGCACACCATGCACTCCGAGTGGTATGACATTCCTGAAAAGACCCAGCATGCATTGCATGAGTGCAGAGCACGTGGCGGCAAAGTTTGGGCCGTGGGCACCACTTCGGTCAGAACTTTGGAGTCATGGGCCCAATCGGGTCAAGCGCAAGGAGATACCCAAATTTTCATCACACCGGGCTTTGAATTTCAATGGGTGGACTGCCTTATCACCAATTTTCATTTGCCCAAAAGTACCTTGATGATGTTGGTCAGCGCCTTGGCTGGCTACGAGCATGTGATGCGTTTGTATGCGCATGCCATTTCAAAGCAGTATCGTTTTTTCAGTTATGGCGATGCCATGCTGCTGAAGCGAGCTTGAGCTCATTCGCCCATCAACAACCCCTTGCCCAGACTGCCGCATGCTTGAATTTAAACTCCTCAAAACAGACCCCAACAGCCACGCGCGAAGAGGTCAGCTCACACTCAACCATGGTGTGATTCAAACCCCCATCTTCATGCCAGTGGGCACCTACGGCACCGTGAAAGGTGTGATGCCGCGAAGCCTTGAAGAGATGGGCGCGCAAATTATTTTGGGCAACACTTTTCACTTGTGGATGCGCCCTGGCCTTGACATCATGAAAAGTTTTGGCGGCTTGCATGGCTTTGAAAAATGGCAGAAGCCGATCCTGACCGATTCGGGTGGTTTTCAGGTTTGGTCTTTGGGAGCGATGCGCAAAATCACCGAAGAAGGCGTGCATTTTTCTTCGCCAGTGAATGGCGACAAACTTTTCATGTCGCCCGAAGTGAGCATGCAAATTCAAACCATTTTGAATTCAGACATTGTGATGCAGTTGGATGAGTGCACGCCTTATGAAACCAAAGGCCATCTCACCACCGAAGCTGAAGCTCGCAAATCGATGGAGATGAGCTTGCGTTGGGCCACACGCAGCCAAAACGAGTTTGCGCGACTGGAAAATCCCAATGCTTTGTTTGGCATTGTGCAGGGCGGTATGTTTGAAAACTTGCGCCAAGAATCGCTCGACCAGTTGGTTGAGATGAATTTTCCGGGCTATGCCGTTGGCGGTGTGAGCGTGGGTGAACCCAAAGAGCAGATGCTGCAAATCATGGCGCACACGCCGCACCGTTTGCCTGCCCACAAGCCGCGTTATTTGATGGGCGTCGGCACCCCCGAAGATTTGGTGGAAGGCGTGGCGCAAGGTGTCGACATGTTTGACTGTGTCATGCCCACTCGCAATGCGCGCAATGGCACGGTGTTCACACGCTTTGGCGATTTGAAGCTGCGCAATGCTCGCCACAAATCGGATCCACAACCCTTGGACACCACGTGCACCTGCTACGCCTGTGCTGGCACGTCAAACGTGTCTTGGGACGATGGCGGCCGAGAAGGATTTAGCCGCGCCTATTTGCACCACCTCGATCGCTGCGGCGAGATGCTCGGCCCCATGCTCACCACCATCCACAATTTGCACTATTACTTGCGCCTCATGCAAGAAGTGCGAACGGCATTAGAAACCGATACGTTCTCGGCCTTTCAAGTGCAGTTCAAACAGGCACGTGCGCGCGGCGTTTGAGCAGGGCCTGAGGCCGCATACTCAAGCCACATCTTCGGGCGTGGTGAAGACCGTCAACACACCGGTGTAGCCATACAAGTGGTGATGGGCAATTTCGCCGCTGGCAAAAAAGCCCACCAAAGGCACATCGCCCAGGGCATGGCGTATCCACTGCAGCTCAGCACTGGGGCCACCAAAGTGCGGGCCACCTCGCCCAGAGCAACTGACGTACACAGCACCTGCAATGCGCCGCGCAAGGTGCGGCGCAGCTTCTGCTTCACTGGCGGCCAAGGCATTGGCTATTTCTAGGCTCAAAGTTTCGGGCTCTAGCTCTTCTCGAATCTCTGAACAAATGCGCCGAAGATCAGACTTGGCGGCTTGCAAACTCATCTGACAAAAAGCCAATTTTTGTCCCACCGCCAAATGGTCGGCAATGGCCACACCTTTTCGCGCAGGGTCTAGGCCGATGATGTGCCGCACGCGCACATCGGCACCCAAGCTGCCCGTTCGGCCAACCCCTTGCTGACCTTCCGACGTGATGCCAACCAAGGTTGACCTGACCGCTTTGAGTGCCGTTTGGGGTTCTGAGAGTGACACTTTCAAATCGGCCATGAGCACGTCCAGTGCGGGCAAACCATCGAGTTGGTAAACCACATGGCCTTCCGCTTCTGTGATCTGGCGCTCTTTGCCAATGGGTGCACAACCTTGCGTCACGCGCGACAAAATTTGAACCTCTGGCGCCCACGCGACGCCGCTTAAGCCACCCGAGAAAACGCCTTTCTGAGCAGGCTCTGAGTCGTGCCATGCAAACTGCACAGCCTGCTTGCGGCTGGCAGTGAGGCCGCCAAACAAATACCCCTTATGTGTTCGGCTTGCCATTTCTGCAATGAGTTCTGCCAGATCGGGGGTTTGTGGATCGGCATGCACAAGCGCGCTGGCCGCTTGAAAGCTGGGTGGCAAGGGCTGTGCGCCCGAAAAAACACGGTACTGATTGGCAGGCAAATCACACAACATCAGGGCCATGCCCGGTTCGTCAAAATACTCTGCGTTGTTGGCGGCCACCCCCACACCCACTGTGCCGGCCCAATCTTTCACCATGGGCAATTCTTGCTGGAGGTGCGCCAGAATAGCTTCGGCGTCATTGGCGTAGAAGTCGGTGATGTACAGCAGACCTAAACGCGGGCTGGTCGCATGGCCGGGCAAGGTCATTTGGGCACGCAACTGGGCAATCACCAAGCCTGCTGCCATGGGCCACTGCGGGTGCGTGGCATGTCCGAAGGGAAACAAATTCATGGAGCTGGTTTTTTGGCGCGCGGTGCACGCGGCTTGCTGACTTTGCCAGACGTCGTTGTTTTCTTTGCGCTTGTTTTTGTTGTTGTCTTAGCCGTTTTTTGGCCAGGCTGAGCGCCCTCTTTCATGGCCTTGGCAGCCACATCTTTCACAGCCGCCGCCGCAATGTTTTGAAACTGTTGGGTGAGCGATCCCCACCACTGCATGGGGTCAACGGCAGGGCCTTTTGCGGCATCTTGTTGGGGCTCGGCTGCCTTGGCCTCTGGCTGAAGGTCTGGCTGGGGGTCTGGCTGGAAGTCTGGCATTTTGGCGGTGAAGGCTTTGGAGCCATGTTGACATTCATGCCTTGCAAGGTCGACAAGGTCATTTTTTGCACTTCCAAAGCCTGAATGGTGGCCTTGAGCGCATTGGTGTTTTGCTCCAGCCAAAACTGAACCGTTTTGAGTTCTTGAATGCGCTTGTCGAGTTCTTCAATGTTCAAGGTGGGCGCCACCCAACTGGCCATGTTGGGCATGCCCTGTGGCGAGCCTTTGGCGCCGGGGTTGGCGGCTTGTCCCAAGTTTTGCAAGAAGTCAAAACCAGGCACAAATTTTCCAAATCCGAAAGCTGAGGTGTCGCTCATGGGGGCTCCTAGGGGTGTGTGAGGCTCAAGCTTAACGCATACCGTGAACAAAGCCACCGCAAACACAGCGTGGCGTCAACTGCGCGACCCACCAAGACACGATCAAAAGTTAAGCTCTGGCTTTATCTCAATACCTCTACAGGAAGACCCAACATGCTCACACTCTGCGGCTTTGGTGCCAGCAACTATCACAACAAAGTCAAATTGGTGCTGCTGGAAAAGGGCCTTGCCTTTGAAGAAGAATTGGTCTGGGTGGGGCAGACCGATCCAGACGCTAGCCCCTTGGGCAAAGTGCCCTATTTGAAAACTGCACAAGGCTTCCTGTGCGAGTCAGCGGTCATGGTGGAATACATTGAGCAGCAATACCCTGAGCATCCCCTGTTACCCAAGGACGCCTTCCAAGCTGCCAAGGTGCGTGAACTCGTCGTTTTTTTAGATTTGCACTTGGAGTTGGTGGCACGAAACCTCTACCCCGAGGCCTTCTTTGGCGGCAAGGTGAGTGATGCAGTCAAGGAAAAGGTGGGCGCTCAACTTGAGAAGAATGTGGCAGCATTTGCCAAGCTTGCGCAATTCAAACCCTTCATTGCAGGCACTGAAATGAGCATCGCCGACTGCACCGCAGCCGTTCATTTGCCATTGATCACGGCTGTCAGTAAAACCATGTACGGCCGAGATTTTCTGGCCGACTTGCCCGTCAAGGACTACATGAAAATGTGGTCGGAGCGACCCAGCATGCAAAAAGTGCAAGCGGATCGCAGAGCCAACAATGAGCTCTTCTTGGCACGCATGAAAAGCAAGGCTTAAAAGTGGGGTGGGCGGCGCTCTCGGAGGCTGGCCAAACCCTCTTGCACATCAGGCCCTGAAAAGCCCATGAACTCCAGCGCCAAAGAAGCATCAAAGCTGGGGCCGGCTTGGCGCAGCCAATTGTTCAGCGCATACTTGGTCCAGCGAATGGCAGTTTGGCTGCCATTGGCCAAGCGATCGGCCACCTCATAGGCCTTAGGCAATAGCTGGTCTTCTTCAACCGCCAATGACACCAAGCCAATTCGCTCGGCTTCTTCGCCACTTACAGGCTCACACAACAACAAGTAGTACTTGGCTTTGGCCATGCCACAAAGCAGTGGCCAAATGATGGCCGCATGGTCGCCCGCTGCAACCCCCAAACGGGTGTGGCCATCCACAATTTTGGCGGTCTTGCTGGCAATGGAAATGTCTGCCAACAATCCCGCCACCAACCCAGCGCCTACTGCCGGTCCGTGTATGGCACTCACGATGGGCTTGTCGCAGTTGATCACGTTGTAGACCAGGTCGCGGGCTTCTTTCCAGACCCTGCTGCGAATCTCAAAATCGCGCGCCATGTCTTCCACCAACGCCAAGTCGCCACCGCCCGAAAAGCCCAAGCCTTCACCCCGCAGCACCGCAGCGCGCACGCTGTCATCGCGCGACACATCGCGCCAAATTTCGGCCAACTCCCAATGACCTTCGTGACCCGCTGTGGGCAACTTGCCATTGCCACCAGGGCCGCCGGCTTTCATCTGAATGTCGAGCACCGTTTGATTGGCACCCCGACGCGTGATTTGCAGTGTTTGGTAGCGACTGTAGTCAATGACTTGGCTCATGAAGGTCTCCAGAAAAAGGAATCACGCTTTGTCGAAAGGCGCAATTTTCTGGTCAATGGCGCCAAACACACTTTGCCCATCTTTGCCCTTCATTTCAATGCGAATGCTGTCGCCGAATTTCATGAACTCGGTGCTGGGTTTGCCATCCAAAATGGTTTCAATAGCCCGCTTTTCCGCAATGCAGCTATAACCTTTGGGCCACTCAGGCTTGCCATTGACGTCGACGCTTTTGTTGCTGACCGTGCCACTGCCCACAATGGAGCCCGCGCGCACGTTGCGCGTTTTGCCCATGTGCGCAATGAGTTGTCCGAAGTGGAAGGTCATTTCAGGACCCGCCTCACACATGCCCACCTTGCGGCCGTTCCAAGTTGACTGCATGGTCAGGTGCACACGGCCGTGATCCCAGGCATCGCCCAGTTCATCCACGGTGACCGCTACAGGGCTGAAAGCAGTTGCAGGTTTGCTTTGGAAAAAGCCAAAACCTTTGCCCAGTTCGTTGGCAATCAAGTTTCGCAAACTCACGTCGTTGGCAAGCATCACCAAACGGATACCGTCCAAGGCATTTTCGGGGGAGACCCCCATGGGCACATCGCCAGTGATGACGGCAATTTCGGCCTCAAAGTCAATGCCAAAGGCTTCGTCGCGGCAAAGCACAGGGTCGCAAGGCCCCATGAAATCATCACTGCCGCCCTGGTACATGAGTGGGTCGGTGTAAAAACTGTGCGGCACTTCAGAGCTGCGCGCTGCGCGCACCAACTCCACATGGTTCAAATAGGCTGAGCCGTCTGCCCACTGGTAGGCTCTGGGCAAAGGGGCCATGCATTGTTGGGGATCGAAGGGAAAGGCATGACGGGCTTTGACACTGTTCAGTGTTTGGTAAAGGTCTTCGAGTTGGGGCGACAAAAAGTTCCAGTCGTCTAGCACCTGCTGCATGCGCAAGGCGATGCCAGTCGCATAATGTGCTGTGCTCAAGTCACGCGAGACCACAATCAATTGACCGTCACGTGATCCGTCTTTGTAAGTCGCTAATTTCATGGGGAAGCCTCAAAATAGAATCTCAATGATGTTTCAAGCTGGATGCAAAAGATGCAAAGCGTGTCTTCAGTTTAACCAATCTCAATCACCCTCTATTTTCCGACACTCAAGATCGCTAGATAATTTTCAGATAACCCCTGCCCTCGCCTAACGCTCTGACATGCATGCTTCTCGTTTTTTAACCCAAGACAACAACCAGCAGCCCCATGGCAGTTTGGTCATGTTGGGCGCATTGGTATTGGGGGTTTTGGGCGTTCACCTTTGGCTGCTCTGGGCACCTGGCATCGATATCTGGAAAACTCAAGCAGATCCGCAAAAGTTAGGCCCCTTGCAAACCCGCATTGTGCCGAGCCCTGTTTCCGCCCAGCCCAGGCCGCAAGCACAACCACCCGCTCAACCACCCGCTCAACCAAAACCAAGGCCATCGCAAGCCTCGATGTCGCCCAGCTCACTGCCCCCCGCCAACATCACAGCCTTGCCCTCCGAAGCCTTGCCGGCACCAGAGGCCAATGCCATCGAGACCAGTGCAACTGAGGCCCTTGAAAAGCAAGCCAGTGCACCTGCACCAAGCCCTTTACCGGAGATTGGAATTGCGGCCACTTCACCGCCTGTCCAGCCAGCCACAGAAGCACCACCGATGGCCGCTGAAACATCATTGCCCATTCCCCAAGCAACGTCGCCTGCGTCGAATGCACTCACGGCCAAAACAGGCGACTTTCCCCCCAATACCCAAATCAATTACAAACTGGTCGGGCAAGAGCGCGGTTTGATTTACAACGCATCCGGCTCACTCAAATGGCAGGTCCAAGCTGCCAATGACAAGGGCGCCCCTAGAGCGTACGAGGCAGAGCTTCAGGTCAGGGCATTTTTAGTGGGCAGCCGTATTTGGCGAAGTACAGGTGCGCTGACCGACAACGGTTTGGCACCGCTTCGATACGCCGACCGCTGGCGGGGTGAACGCGCAGCCCATTTTGAAACCGCGAATCAAAAAATCAGTTTCAGCGGCAACATGCCCAGTGCCCCGTTACAAGCAGGCGCACAAGATCAAGTGAGCTTGTTCATTCAAATGGCGGCGGCCGTGACTGCAAAAAATTACGAGCCAGGCTCACAACTCATGGTGCAAACTGCCACCGCCCGAGATGCAGTGAACTGGACGCTCACATTCCAATCGACTGAAGAGATCGTCGTGGATGGCAAACAGCTTGAAACCCAACGTTGGGTTTGCTTGCCCAGGGGCAAGTACGACAGTCAAATTGAACTCTGGCTTTCACCAGCGCATGGCGGTCTGCCCTTGCGGATCAAGATCAGCCAAGTCAATGGCAACTTCATTGACATGGAAATGCGCAACACTGAAACGCTACCCGCATTGCCCTCTTGAAAAAATTTACAACAGCCCCATCTAAATGAGACAGACTTCAGTCAGAATGTCACTATGAACTTGTTGTACGAATCCGAATCTTTTGCCGTCATGCACGTGTTGGCCAACGACACCGGCGAGGCTGCACCCCTCTCAAAGCCCCCCACGCTAGAGCGTCACGGCTTTGAAATCGTCGACAAACGCTCGGGCAAAGAGGTCTACCTCGATGGCTCTTGGGCAGAGATGTTTCAAATGCACATCCAGGCCTGGCAACAAAACACCCCCACGCAAGAAGAGGTGGAAGACACCCTTGAGCGTTATACAGGCTTGGCACAGCAGCCTGTTGTTGTTCACTAGTTGTCGTTCACAAGTTGCTACTCAGTTAGCTTGCACCATCAATCGGGCACTGCCACCCTGCGGTAAAGCGGCCCCACAATCAGCAGCACTGCCATCAAGCGGCAAACCTGAAAAGCCGTTACCACGGGCGCGCCCAGTTCTAGCACTTTGGCCGTGATGGCCATCTCGGCAATGCCGCCCGGCGAAGTACCCAAAATCAAAGTGGCTGGATGCAAACCGGTACCCAAGGCCAAGGCCCAACCAAAGGCCACCGATGCCAGCATCATGCCCACGGTACCGATGGCCACAGATGACAGCCATTGCGGTGCGGTGCGAATGAACTCTTTCTTAAAACGCACACCCAAACTGATGCCAATGAAAAGCTGCGCCATGTTGGACATTTCGGGCGGAATGGCAGTCCACTGAATGCCAGCCAAAGTCAGCCCCATAGACACCAACAAAGGACCCATGAACCACGGGTTGTTGCGCTTGATGAGCACCATCATGAGTGCGCCCACCAAAGTGGCCAGCCCCAAATAAAAGATGCCTGGCCACTGCAAAATTCTGGGCCCTGGCAGCAGGCTGGAATTCACATTCAAGCCAAAGTGCGATTGAAACCACTGCATGGCAAAGGGCAAACAAATGACCACCATCACAAGGCGCAAGCTGTGCGAGGCGGCCACCAAGTCTGACCTCGCATGGTGACGGTCGGCCATCATGGTCATTTCCGAGGCACCACCAATGGCGCCTGCAAAATACGAAGTGGCGCGCATGTCTTTGGCGGAAAGCTCTGGCAGCAAAGGGGCATTGCGCCACTGAAGCCACAGCCCAAAACCAAAGCCCAAGGCCAAGGCCCAAACAATGCCGAGCAAAATGGCCCACCACAAGCTCAGCACCAACTGCCCCACTTCGGCCGTGAAATACAAACCCAAAGCGGCACCAATAACCCATTGCCCCACATTGCGCAAGTAGCCTGAGCTCTTGGTGGGCACACCCGACACCGACAAACAAGCCGTGGCCAACAAAGGGCCAAGCATCCACGGAATGGGCGTGTGAAGCCACTCACACAGCAGCGCCGCCGCTGTGGCCACCAGCAGGGTCAATGACAACTGAAAAAAGTAAGGCAACGCGCGCAAAAAACTCAGGCGTGTTTTCGAATGCTGTCTGCCAGCGTGTTGACCATCTGATCAATGTGCTCTTTTTCCACAATGTAGGGTGGGCACAGGACCAAATTTTCTCCGGCCGAACGCACCAACACGCCCTTGTGAAAGCAATCTAAAAAGATGTCGTAGGCACGTTTTCCGGGGGCCCCTGGGATGGGGGCCAGTTCAACCGCACCGGCCAGCCCCAAGCTGCGGATGCCAATGACATTGGGCAAGCCCTTGAAGGCGCTGTGCATGGCATCGCCCAACACCGGGCTCATCTCACCAGCACGGGCAAACAGCTTTTCTTCTTTGAGCAATTTCAAAGTGGCAATGGCCGCTGCGCACGATACCGGATGGCCTGAGTAGGTGTAGCCGTGAAAAAACTCTACCGCATAGTCGGGCGCGCCAGCGTTCATCATGGCGTCGTAAATGAAGTCGCGGCAAACCACGCCGCCCAAAGGAATCACGCCATTGGTGACACACTTGGCAAAGTTGAGCATGTCGGGCACCACGCCGTAGTAGTCGGCGCCAAAGTTGGTCCCCATGCGGCCAAAGCCTGTAATGACCTCGTCAAAAATGAGCAAGATGCCGTGCTTGTCACAAATTTCACGCAGACGCTTCAGGTAGCCTTTGGGCGGCAAATACCATCCCGCAGAACCGGCCACAGGCTCCACGATGATGGCCGCCACATTGCTGGGGTCGTGCAAGGCCAAGATGCGACCTTCCAGTTCTAGGAGGGGGTCTTCCTGCCAAACGGGCTCTTGGTTGTGGATGTAAGCATGGTTCACAGGGTCGTGAATGAAGCGCATGTGGTCGACACGTGGCAGCAGCTGCGCGCCATAGACCTTGCGGTTGGCAGGCAAGCCGCCCACGCTCATGCCGCCAAAATTGACGCCGTGATAGCCTTTTTCACGGCCAATGAACACATGGCGATGGCCTTCACCCCTTGCGCGGTGATAAGCCAATGCCACCTTCAAAGACGTGTCAGCCGCCTCAGAGCCCGAATTGCAAAACAAGACTTTGTTGAGGTCGCCGGGGCACAAATCGGCAATCATCTGGGCCGCTTCAAAAGCCTGATCGTTGCTGACTTGAAAGGCCGTGGCGTAATCGAGGGTGTCGAGTTGCTTTTTGATGGCTTGGGCAATGGGTTGGCGGTTATGACCCGCGCCCACACACCACAGACTGGAGATCCCATCGACCACTTTTCGGCCATCGTGGGTGGTGAAGTGCATGCCGTCAGCCGCCACAAAAACACGCGGATCTTGCTTGAAATGCCGGTTGGCCGTGAAGGGCAACCATTGGTGGTCCATGTTGATTTGAAAGGCGCCGGTTGCGCGCGGAGTTTCCTGAGAAGACATGTGATCGCCTCGCTTCAAATAAAGTGCCAAAAGCTTGATAAAAACAGTGTAACCCCGTCAAAGTCTCCGTTTCGGCAAAAAGGTCTCGTCCCTGCGACAATGTCGCTTATGAATCACGCATTTATTCTCACGCTATCCTGCCCCGACAGAACGGGCATCGTGCACGCTGTTTCGGGCTTTTTGCTAGAGCGCGGCGGCAACATCGAAGAAGCCGCCCAGTACAACGACCACGACACTGGCCTTTTTTTCATGCGCATGCAATTTGCCTGCGACCAGGTGAGCGAGGCCGACTTGCGCAGCCAATTGGCCAGTTTTGCAGTCCCCTTCCAAATGACATGGAACTTGCACAACACCCAGCAACCCATGCCTGCGGTCATTTTGGTCAGCAAAGAAGGGCATTGTTTGAACGATTTGCTGTTTCGCTGGAAAAGCGGCTTGCTACCCATCGACATTCGCGCCATTGTGAGCAACCACCGCGAGTTCTACCAACTGGCGGCCAGCTACAACGTGCCCTTTCACCACATTCCCGTCACAGCAGCCAACAAAGCCGAAGCCGAAGCCAAACAGTACGAGATCATTCAGTCTGAAGGCGCCGAGTTGGTGGTGCTGGCGCGTTATATGCAAATTTTGTCGGACGACTTGTGCCGCAAACTGTCGGGCCGCGCCATCAACATTCACCACTCTTTCCTGCCCAGCTTCAAGGGCGCCAAGCCTTATTACCAAGCGCACGATCGGGGTGTCAAATTGATTGGCGCCACGGCGCACTATGTCACCGCAGACCTTGACGAAGGCCCCATCATTGAACAAGATGTGGCCCGTGTAGATCACTCTAAAACCGTTGAAGACCTCACCACCCAAGGGCGTGATACCGAAAGTCAGGTGTTGGCACGTGCCGTGAAGTGGCACAGCGAACACCGCGTGCTCTTGAACGGCCACAAAACTGTGATCTTCAAATAAATTTGATTTGTCTTTTGCAAAGATTGCCATGAACGCACTCACCAACTTCGAAGCGCTGTCGCGCGCCGATCGTCAAGCGCAAGTAGTGCACGCCTTAAGCGCCGTGCTGCCTGCACATACTTTGCTGTACACCCTCGAGGACACCGTGCCCTACGAGTGCGACGGCCTCACGGCCTACCGCGAGCGACCTTTGGTGGTGGCTCTGCCCGAAACAGAAAGTCAAGTGCAAGCTGTTTTGAAAACTTGCCATGCCTTGGGCGTGCCGGTGGTGGCGCGTGGCGCTGGCACCGGTTTGTCGGGAGGCGCTATGCCGCACAAATTGGGCGTCACTTTGTCGATGGCCAAGTTCAATCAGATTGTCAAAATGGATGCGCATTCCAGAACAGCGGTGGTGCAATGCGGTGTGCGCAACTTGGCCATTTCGGAAGCCGCATCACCGCTTGGCTTGTATTACGCACCCGACCCCTCCAGCCAAATTGCATGCACCATTGGCGGCAACGTGGCAGAAAATTCAGGCGGCGTGCACTGCCTCAAATACGGCCTCACTTTGCACAATGTGCTGAAGGTCAAGGGCTTCACCATTGAGGGCGACGCCATCACCTTTGGCAGCGATGCGCTAGACACCTCCGGTTTTGATTTGCTGTCGGTGTTGGTGGGTAGCGAAGGCATGCTGGCCATCACCACCGAAGTGACTGTCAAGTTGGTGCCCAAACCACAACTGGCACGCTGCATCATGGCCAGCTTTGACGACATTCGCAAAGCGGGCGACGCTGTGGCGGCCGTCATTGCTGCCGGCATCATTCCCGCGGGCCTTGAGATGATGGACAAGCCCATGACCGCTGCAGTGGAAGATTTTGTGCACGCGGGCTATGACCTCAATGCTGCAGCCATTTTGTTGTGCGAAAGCGATGGCACGCCCGAAGAGGTAGAAGAAGAGATTGGCCGCATGAGCGATGTGCTGCGCGGCTGCGGCGCCACGGCCATTGCCGTGAGCAAAGACGAAGCCGAGCGCTTGCGTTTTTGGAGCGGCCGCAAGAATGCATTTCCGGCTTCAGGTCGCATCAGCCCCGACTACATGTGCATGGATTCCACTATTCCGCGCAAACGCTTGGCCGATATTTTGCTGGCCATTGCCGAGATGGAAAAGAAGTACCAGCTGCGCTGTGCCAATGTGTTTCATGCCGGCGATGGCAACTTGCATCCGCTCATTTTGTTTGATGCCAACGACCCCGACCAGCTGCACCGCTGTGAATTGTTCGGCGCCGACATTTTGGAAACCAGTGTAGCCATGGGCGGCACGGTCACGGGCGAGCATGGTGTGGGCATTGAAAAACTCAACAGCATGTGCGTGCAGTTTTCAGCAGAAGAAAATGCACAGATGTTTGCGTTGAAAAAAGCCTTTGACCCGATGGGCTTGCTCAATCCAGGCAAGGTCATTCCAACTCTCAACCGCTGCGCTGAGTACGGCAAGATGTTGGTTCGCGGTGGCCAAATATCGCACCCCGATCTGCCGAGGTTTTAAAGGCGCGGTTTTAAAGGCGTATTTTTAAAGGCGCGAGCCAAAAATGGCCGTGCCAACTCGCACGCACGTACTGCCTTCAGCAATGGCCGCCTCCAAATCGGCGGTCATGCCCATCGACAGGGTGTCCAACTTCAAGCCCGCTGCATTCAAGCTGTCAAAAAGTTCTTTGGCTTGATGGTGCACGGCGCGCGCCGCCGCTTCGGTTTCTGCGGGTTCTGGAATGGTCATGAGGCCGCGCAATTGCAGATGCGGCAACTTGGCAACAGCCTCTGCCAAGCCCAAGAGATCTTGCGGCGCAATGCCCGATTTGTTCAGACCCCCATCGACATTGACTTGCAAACAGACCTGCAGCGCAGGCAGGTGCGCTGGCCGTTGCGCAGACAAACGCTCGGCAATTTTCAAACGATCAATGCTGTGCACCCAGTCAAAATGCTTGGCCACGAGTTGGGTCTTGTTGCTTTGAATAGGCCCGATGCAATGCCACTCTAAGGGCAGGTCTGCCAAGGCCTCAATTTTGTCGACGCCTTCTTGAATGTAGTTTTCGCCAAAAGCCAATTGGCCGGCTGCATAGGCTTCGCGAACAGCTTGGGCTGGCATGGTTTTGGACACCGCCAGCAATGTCACAGCATCTGCTGGGCGTCCCACCGCGGCAGCGGCGCGCCCGATTCTTTGGCGCACTTGCTGGAGCTTGTCTGAAACTTGGGTACTCATGAGCCCAAGGTTACCAAAATTCTCAATCTGGTGGACAATCACCAGCTGGATCCATTCTTCAACCCACTCACATAGACAAACATGAGCAGCCTGAACGCAAAAACCTACGAATCCGCTCCTTCCCAACATGTGGCCTTTTTGGGCTTAGGCGTCATGGGCTATCCCATGGCGGGTCATTTGGCCCGCGCTGGCCACGCCGTCACGGTCTACAACCGGAGTGCTGCCAAAGCAGCAGCTTGGTGCCAAGAATTTGCAGATACGAAACAACCAGCTCACGCCGCCACACCGCGTGAAGCGGTGGCCCATGCCGACATCGTTTTTTGCTGTGTTGGCAATGACGACGATTTGCGCGCAGTGGTACTCGGTGCAGACGGCGCATTGGCCGGCATGAAAAAAGGCGCTATTTTGGTAGACCACACCACCGCCTCAGCCAATGTGGCGCGCGAACTCTACCAAGCCGCCAAAGCGCTAGGTTTGCATTTCATCGATGCACCCGTGTCGGGCGGTCAAGGCGGCGCGCAAAATGGTTTGCTCACCGTCATGTGCGGTGGTGATGCCGCTATTTTTGAAGCCACCAAGCCTGCCGCCATGGCTTTCTCACGCGCCTACACCTTGATGGGCGAATCGGGCGCTGGCCAACTCACCAAAATGGTCAATCAAGTTTGCATTGCAGGTTTGGTGCAAGGCTTGTCCGAAGCCATTGCCTTTGGTCAAAAAGCCGGTCTTGACATGAACTTGGTACTCGATGTCATTGGCAAAGGCGCAGCACAAAGCTGGCAAATGGACAACCGCGGCAAAACCATGGTGGCCAACAAATTTGACTTTGGTTTTGCAGTCGATTGGATGCGCAAAGACTTGGGTCTGGTGATGGACGAGGCCAAGCGCAATGGTGCGCGCCTGCCTGTGACCGCCTTGGTTGATCAGTTTTATGCCGATGTGCAACAAATGGGCGGCAAGCGCTGGGACACCTCCAGCTTGATCAAACGCTTGGGTTGATAACCCCTCGCCCAAACCCTTTAAGGTTTGGGCTGCGCTTGGGGCGACAAAGGCTGAGCACTGATTCGCTTCAACTCTTCTTCGGTGATGCTTTCAAACACCCGAACCACTTTGACCACACCACTCACGCTGCCGCTGCGAGCAATTTCAGAGGCGCGCTGCGCTTCACGGGGTGTGACGCGGCCCATCAAATAAACCACGCCGCGCTCAGTGACGACTTTGAAGGCATTCGATTGCAAGTCTTTGGCATCCACCAACAAGGCCTTGATCTGGCCCGTGGTGATGGCGTCTTTAGAACGCTGAGTGAGTGAGCTGGCGGGCTCAATGGCCAAGTCGTTGACCACAGAGTTGACATTTTCTTGACTCTTGGCCAGTCTTTCGGCGCGCTCTTTTTCAGCCGCTGAGCTGACCTCGCCAGTGAGCAAGACCATGCGGTTGTAGCTGGTCACATTCACATGGGCCGCATTGCTCAAGTTTTGGCGCAAGCCTTGGGCGGTGCGAAGCTCAATGCTCTCATCTTCCAATTGAATGCCCGCGGTACGGCGGTCAATGGCCACAAAGCCACCCATGACAGCACTGCCCACCATCAAGGGCGCACAAGCCGAGAGGCTGGTGACCAAGGCGCTGATGGCCAAACCAGAAAGCATCCAACGATTGAGATTGAGTTTCACTTGAAAAGTCCTTTGAGAATCTTTAAATATTTTAATCAGGATGAAATGGAAAGGAAATGCCCTTCTTTTCGTCATGCCCCTGAATCTTGATCGCCCATGAGCTGGGCATCGACACCATCGCACAAACAGTGCAAAGCCAGTTGTTGAACTTCGCGAATGCGCACAGCGCGATCGTGGGGAACGCCCACATGCACGTCTGTTTCAAGCAGGGCTTTGGCCACAGCGCCGCCGCCTTTGCCCGTGAGGGCGATGACGGTCATGTCGCGTTCATGGGCTGCGTGCAAGGCCCGCATCAAGCCCTCTTCTTCACCGTTGGTGGTAAGCAGCAGAAGCACATCGCCGGCTTGCCCCAAGGCGCGCACTTGCCTGGCCAAACTGGCATAAGCAGGATCACCCAGGCCTTCGTGACGCAGCGCTATGGCAGCCAGCTCGGGTCGCTCGCGTTCAAATCCGCCGACAAACAAACTGGCGAAGTACTGCGCCAAAGCCGCCGAGCTGCCTTCACCGCACACCAGTACCTTGCCACCACTGGTGACGCAGGCCATGAGCGCCTGTACGCCCGCATCCAAGGGCTTGGCCAAGGTTTCGGCCGCTTGGTATTGCAGGTCGGCGCTGTCGATGAAGTGTTGTTGAATGCGCAGGTCTAACATGGGCTTGATGATACCCTTTGCCGATTCGATGGCACCAGAAAAGGCTTCAGTTAGAGGTGTCAAAAGCGGCCTTGACCCAAATCATGCCTTGCGGTTCCCAGGCAATGACGTCAAAACGGGCAGGTGGGAGGTGTTGCCAGCGCAACAAATAATACCGCGCTGCAAAAATAATGCGCCGCTGTTTGATGGCGCTCACACTGCCCAATGCGCCGCCAAACCGACTTAAAGCGCGCTTTCGAACTTCCACAAACACCACCGTGCTGTCGGATTCTTGCAAAATGAGGTCAATTTCGCCACCACCCCGCCCGGGCGTTCGATAATTGCGCTGTAACAAGCGCAAGCCCTGTGCTTGCAGAAAATGCAGCGCCGCAATTTCTGCGGCATCGCCGGCTTCTTTGGTGCTTTGATGTGCCGAAGGTTTGCGTTGATTTGTTGGATTGAGGAACACCATTGACATTACCTTCTGAACATTCTGAAGCGCCGCTCTTGCCAGCTGATTTGCCGCCTGATTTGCCGCCTGATTTGCCGGTGCCCAATGCCGTAGCCACTGAGCTACCCAAAATTGGCGCCACGCTAACCTCGGTGTATGGCGCAGCCTTTCAGGCTGCCCGCGAGGCAGTGGGTCCGCAAAACCATCCCGCCAGCACACTGTATGTGGTGGCCACCCCCATTGGCAATCTGGCCGACATCACCTTGCGCGCTTTGTATGTGATTGAAAGGGCCAACACCTTGGCATGCGAAGACACGCGGCACACACAGCAACTTCTGCGGGCTTATGGCTTAGACCGAAACAGCTCTCAACTGTTGGCCGTTCACCAGCACAACGAAGCCGAAGCGGCGGCCCAGGTCATCGCCCGATTGGCACAAGGTGAGCGCGTTGCTTATGTGAGTGATGCCGGCACACCCGCCATCAGCGATCCTGGCGCTCGCTTGGTAGCGGCCGTTGCAGCAGCGGGCTATCGGGTCATGCCTTTGCCTGGCGCCAGCAGTGTGACTACACTGTTAAGTGCAGCTGGCGTTGTGGGAGAAGCTGGCTTTGTGTTCACGGGCTTCTTGCCTTCCAAGGCAGCCGAAAGACAGCGCGCCATCGAAACGCTGAGCGGCGAGCCCCGTGCGGTGGTGCTGCTCGAGGCGCCTCATCGCATTGAAGCCCTGGCACAGGCTCTCAACATGTTAGGCAGCCGGCTCGTGACGGTCGGGCGTGAATTGACCAAACAATTTGAAACCGTGCACACCCTTGAAGCCCACAAATTGACCGCTTGGTTTGCGGAACACACAGACCGTGTGCGAGGCGAATTTGCCTTGGTCATTCATGCGCTTGAAAAACCAAAAGCCGACCCCTCAGAGGCCTTAGACGCCGGCAGTTTGCGCACCTTGAAATTGCTGCTCACTGAACTGCCCTTGAAGACCGCCGTCAAAATGACCAGCGACATCACGGGCGCATCCAAAAATGTGCTTTATGACACTGCGTTGAGTTTGAAAAAGGGACTTGATTAAGCCCTCTGGATGCAAAAGGCCCGAACCATGTTGGCCTTCAGCGTTTGCGAAGACCCAGCCACATGACCGTGCCCACCACCAGCGCCGCGCCCATCAATTGAATGGGGGCAATGCTCTGGCCGAGCAGTGCCCACGCCAAGACCAAAGCGAAGATGGGCTCAACGTTCATGATGGCTGAGTTGCCCACCACGCCCAACTTGGGCAAAACGGTAAACAAAATGGTGAAGGCGGTGCCATACAAAAATGAGAGCATGCCAAGGCCCCACCATCCTGCGGACGCCTGTGGCAAATGAAAGCCACCTTGGCTCATGGCAACCACCACTGCAAACACACCCACAATGCTCATCGAGGAAAAGGTGCGCAAACGGCCATCTAAGCCCGTGGTTTCATGTTGGGTGTAGACCAGCGCCAAACCAAAGGTGGCAGAAGCGGCCAATGCAAATGCCACACCACTGCCAATTTGTGACCAGTGCTCGGCGGCGCCTAAACCAGACGCCGCGCCCATCACATCCAAAGCCAGGGCCAAACCCAGCAACAAAATGGGCATGCTCCAAAGCACCGCTTTTTCAGGTTGATGGCCATAAAGTACCCGTGCCCAAAAGGCTGTTGACAATGGGTAGGTGTTGAAAGCCAGCAAGGCCAAGGCCACAGGCAGTCTGGCCACCGAAGAGTACAAGCACACACTTTGAACGGCAATCAGAGCGCCAATGATGAGCATGTATTTTTTGTGATGCGCAGTCACTTGAATTTGTACTTTTTGCTGCCACAAAATCAAACCCACCACGATGGCGGTGAGCACGCTGCGAAAGGTCACCGCGGTGACCACATCGACACCATCGTTGAAGGCAAAGCGCGCAGCCACATGGTTGGCGCCCATCATGAAGGCGATGAGCAACAAGGTGACAAAGGCTGTGCTGGACAGCGATTTTGATGGTTCGGTCATACCGTCATTGTGCAGGGTAGAGCCCGTGCACCCTGGCATGCAGGCGACTCAAGCCCAGCAGCGCATCGGTGTAAGGGGTACTGACTTGGGTGAGTTGACCCAACTCCCGCACCACACTGACCAAGGCATCGAGTTCGACGGCTTTGCCCGCTTCGACATCTTGCAACATGGATGTTTTGAAGGCGCCCAATTTGCGAGTGACCGCATGCCGGTCTTCAGGCGTTTGCGCAATGGGGATGCCGATCTTCTCGCCAATGAGCTTGGCCTCCAGCATGATTTGAGAAACAAAATTGCGCACCAAGTCGTCTTTCATGATCAGGTCGGTGGTGGCACCTGTGAACGCACTGATGGGATTGACCGTCATGTTGCCCCACAGCTTGTACCAAACATCTTTTTGAATTTGCGCCGATGCGCTGGCGTTGAATCCAGCGGTTTGCAAATCGGCCACCAACTGCTGCACACGCAAACTCACGCTGCCTTGTTGCTCTGCAGGTTCGCCCAATATCAGGCCTTGGCCAAAATGATGGCGCACCACACCTGGCGCATCCAAAGAGCAACTGGCGTGCACCACACAACCCACCACATGCTGGCTTGGAATGGCGCGGCCAATTTGGCCATCCGGGTCGATGGTTTTGAGACGAGTGCCTTGGAGTGCGCCACCAAAGCCGTCAAAAAACCACCAGGGCACACCGTTCATGGCCGGCATCACCATGGTGTGGGGCGCCAGCAATGGCGCTATGTTGTTAGCAATATCGCGCATGCTTGGGGCCTTCACAGCCACAATCACCAAGTCCTGCGGGCCTAAATCGGCGGGGTTGGCGGATGCGCTGACTTGGGCACGGAGAATTTTTTCAGGGTCTTGCGTTTGAATGCATTGCAGCCCGTTTTTTTGCAGCGCTTGCAAGGTGTCGCCTCGCGCCACCACACTGATTGAATGACCCGTTTGGGCCAAGTGCACGCCAATCCAACCGCCAATGGCACCGGCACCGTAAATGCAAACTTTCATAAACGATAACTTTCCTCGGGCTTGCACCACTGACGATCAACCTGTCGAATCAGGGCATCGAGCACATCGGTGCCGGCGCCGTGGTTGGGGTTGAATTGCAGTGCATCGCGTGTGCATTTGGCAGCGATCTCTTCGCGCACGGGTATGGCCTGCGAAGGGCCGCCCATGCTGAAGGTGGCCAATTGAATTTCGCAGGCGCGTTGCAAGGTCCAGAGAATGGCAAAGGTTTGCGGCAAGGTGGCGCCCCAAGACAGCAAGCCATGGTTGCGCAAAATCACAGCTTGTTTGTTGCCAATGCTTTGGAGCAGGCGGGGTGCTTCTTCTGAGTGGATGGTAATCCCTTCGAAGTCATGGTACGCAATCATGTTGTGCAACTGCGCCGTGTAAAAATTGGTTTGTTGCAAGCCGTCTTTCAGGCAAGCCACCGACACTCCTGCCGTGGTGTGGGTGTGCATCACACAATGTGCGTTAGGCAAGTTGTCGTGCAGCGCAGCATGCACTGTAAAGCCAGCAGGATTGACCGGGTAGGGAGAGCCGTCGAGTGCCTTGCCCTTCAAATCAATTTTCACCAAGTTGCTGGCGGTCACTTCGCTGTAGTGAAGGCCAAACGGATTGATTAAAAATTGTTTTTCTGTACCACTCACTTCTTTCGGCAAGCGCAAGGTGATGTGGTTGTAGATCATTTCGGTCCAACCCAGAAAAGCAAACACACGGTAGCAAGCGGCCAGCTGAACACGGGCTTCCCATTCTTGGGGATGCACATCGTGGCGCAATGAGCGCACAGGGGGCAGTTGGTGCGTCAGCATCTCAATACACCTGGCCTGACGTGGGCAAGGTCATGCCAGCGTCTGGTTTGAATTGGCGCACCAAGGCAGCTGTTTGGCGCACCAAAATTTGAGTGTCTAGGCCCACGGCCACAAACAAAGCGCCCAAGGACAAATAGTGTTTGGCTTGGGTCACATCCGAAGTCAAAATGCCGGGCGCTTTGCCTGCCTTCAAAATGCAAGCAATGGCCTTTTCAATGGCATCTTGCACTTCAGGATGGTTGGGGTCGCCCACATGGCCCAAAGACGCCGACAAATCGGCAGGGCCAATGAACACGCCATCAACACCGGGCGTGTTGGCAATGGCTTCTAAGTTTTTCAAGGCTTCGCGGGTTTCGGCTTGCACCAACAAGCAAACCTGTGCATTGGCTTCTTTGGTGTAGTTGGGAAACATGCCCCAGCGTGAAGCCCGTGCGCCGCCCATGCCGCGCACACCACCTTGCCCATCGTTTTGCGGATAGCGCATGGCTTGCACACATTGCGCGGCTTGCTCGGGTGTATCGATCATGGGGATGAGCAAGGTTTCAGCACCCAAATCCAAATACTGTTTGATCAGTGCGGTATCGCCCACCGGCACGCGCGCCACAGCGTGGTTGGCAGGATAGGCCGCAATGGCTTGGAGTTGTTGCTGAATGGTTTGCAAATTGTTGGGCGCATGCTCGCCATCAATCAGCAACCAATCAAAGCCCGCCATGGCGCACATCTCGGCGCTGTAACTGCTGGCCATGCCCAGCCACAGACCAATTTGGGCGCGGTTTTCAGTGAGGGCTTGTTTGAAACGATTGACTGGCGTTTTCATGATATCTCTTTCAAATGAATTTAAATTGCAAACGACCTAACGCGCCATAGTCGGCATCGAACACATCGCCGACTTTGGCTGGAACTGGTTTTGTAAAGGAGCCGGCCAACACAATTTGGCCTGCTTTCAAATGCTCGCCCCAGGGGGCCAACTTGTTGGCAAGCCAAGCAATGCCAACAGCTGGATGGCCTTGGACACCCGCCGCCAGACCCGTCTCTTCAACCACCCCATTCAACTTCAAAATGGCGCCGCACCAGGGCAAGTTGGTGGTGAGGGGGTCGACTTTTTCGGCGCCCACCACAATGCCTGCATTGGCGGCGTTGTCGCTGATGGTGTCAAAGACTTTGCGCATGACTTTGGTGTCGCGGTCAAATTGTTCGATGCGTGCATCGATGATTTCAATGGCCGGCGTGACGTATTCTGTGGCTGCCAAAACTTCTGCCACCGTCACGTTGGGGCCCTGTAGATCTTTTTTCAACACGAAGGCCAATTCAACCTCAACGCGGGGCACCACAAAATTGGTGTGCGCAATGTCAAGCACTTTGCCTGACGAGCAGGTGTAGAGCATGTTGTCGAGCAAGGTGCCGTAATCGGGCTCGTCAATTTGGCTGGCTTGCTGCATGGCACGAGACGTCAGGCCAATTTTGTGTCCAATCACTTGACGCCCTTCTGCCAATTGCAGCGCCACCCAAGCGCGGCTCACACGGTAGCCGTCTTCAATGGTCATTTCTGGAAAGCGCTTGGAAAAGTGTGCCACCTGTTGGCGTGTTCTCTGCGCTTGCTGCAATTCTGCGGCCAGTTCTGCGATGCGTTTTGAATCAAACATTGTCTTCTTTTTCTATGCGCTTAAAGCGCTGCAAACAGGGGGTGGATGTTGTTGTGTTTGTTGTCAAACACTTCAGGGCCTTCATCAATTTGCAAAGTGATTCCAATGTGGCGTTTGGCAAACAAATCAGCAAAGTGTTTTTTCGTCACTTCGACCAAAACTTCACCGACACGTTGATGCGTGGCCGCACTGCGTCCCTTGCCCATGCGAACATTCAAATAGACAAAGGCGTAATCTTCAGAGCCCCCATGCGGATTGCTGTCAAACATGGCAGCCTTTCGCCCACCAGCACCGCCATCGGCAACCGCGTAGTGCGGCGCCGGGTAAGCCAACACGCGGGTACCGCCAGTGGGGAAGACTTGTTTGCACGCTTCATCGACTACGCTCAACATGGCGTCGGCCAAGTCACGGCACAAGACTTTCATATTGGTTTCGGCGTCCAATTGACCGGTATACAGAATGACCAAATGAGGCATGAGAGTGCTTTCAAAAATAAATCAGAGACGGCTCGCTCCCGCTGCGTAAACCGCGGCAGGATCTTTCAAGCTTTTGAGGTTGAGCGACTGCACTGACTGGCCCGCCTCGTCATGGACCGGGGTGACCGGAAACACTGCGTTGATTTGCCCGGTGCCAGAACTTGGGAAATAAGGCGTGACCACTTCGGCTTTGCCTTCATACCGATCCCAGCCCAAAACACCGAGCAACATGGCTGTGTCGTGCATGAAGCCTTCGCCATGGCCTTTGGCGGCGTACTCAGGCAGCATGGCGCAGAAAGTTTTCCAATCGCCGCGCTGCCACATGTCAACCACGCCATGGTCTAACTGCTCTAGAAAAGGGCTCCACATTTTGTTGGCGTATTCGGGTGCCAAACCATTTTGTGCAAAGCGGTGCGACAAAGAACCGCTGGCAAAGAAGGCCACCTTGCCATCGTAGTGCTGCTCAACGGCACGGCGCATAGCCCAACCCAGTTGTGCACTTTCGGACAAAGAGTGCACCATGCACAGTGCAGACACCGAAATCACTTTGTAGTGCCTGTCGGCGTTCATGTAGCGCATGGGCACCAAGGTGCCATATTCCAAAGCCAAGCTGGTGTGTTCGTGGGCCAAGGTGGTCACGCCCGCTTCATTGCAGGCTTTGGCCAAAATGTGTCCGAGTGCGGGATTGCCATCGTACTCATAGGGCATGTTGCTGATGAAATGCGGCAGTTCATTGCTGGTGTAGTTGCCCTTGAAGTGCACTGCGTTGTTCAAGTGGTAAGCCGAGTTCACCAGCCAATGCGTGTCAAACACCACAATGGTGTCAACGCCCATGGCGCGGCAGCGTCTGTCGATTTCATGGTGACCCTCAATGGCGGCTTGGCGAGTGCCTTTTTGCGGGCCGTCCAGCTCGCTCAAATACATGGACGGCACATGCGTGATTTTGGCCGCGAGTGAAACTTGACCCATGCTCAAACTCCCCAATGTGGAATGTGGTGTGAGCCCATCGACACGGCCACGTTTTTAGGTTCGCAAAAAACCTCGTAGCTCCAAGTGCCGCCTTCACGGCCCGTGCCGCTGGCTTTGGTGCCACCAAAGGGCTGGCGCAAATCGCGCACATTTTGGCTGTTGACAAAACACATGCCAGCTTCAACGGCGGCTGCCACGCGGTGAGCGCGGCCAATGTTTTCAGTCCACACATAACTGGACAAACCATATTGAATGTCGTTGGCCAACTCAATGGCGTGCGCTTCGTCGCGAAATGGAATCAAGCAAGCCACAGGGCCAAAGATTTCTTCTTGGGCAATTTTCATTCGGTTGTCGACATCGGCAAACACCGTTGGCCAAACAAAGTTGCCTTTTTTCACACGGTCTGAAAGCTCAGGCGCATAAGAAGGTTTGTCCAAACCACCGCACAACAAAGTGGCGCCTTCTTTGGGCCCCAGCTCGATGTAGCTTTTGACTTTGGCCAAATGCGCTTGGCTGATCATGGGGCCCACAATGGTGTTCTCATCCAGTGGATCGCCTACAGAAATGCGTTTGGCACGCTCTGTGAATTTCTGTACAAAGTCGGCGTAAATACTTTGCTGTACCAAGATCCGGCTGCCCGCTGTGCAACGCTCGCCGTTGTTGCTGAAAATCATGAACACGGCGGCGTCCAATGCGCGTGGCAAATCGGCGTCTTCAAAAATCACGAATGGCGATTTGCCACCCAACTCCATGCTGAACTTTTTAAGGCCAGCGCTTTGCACAATGCGGTTGCCAGTGGCTGTAGAGCCCGTGAAAGAAATGGCGCGCACATCGGGGTGCGACACCAAAGGCTCGCCAGCGTCGCGGCCATAGCCGTGTACCAAATTCAAGACGCCTGGGGGCACGCCGGCCTCCAAGGCCAACTCGCCCAAACGCGCTGCCGACATGGGCGACAACTCGCTCATTTTCAACACCGCAGTGTTGCCAAAGGCCAGGCAAGGCGCCACTTTCCATGTGGCCGTCATGAAGGGCACATTCCAGGGGCTGATCAAGGCGCACACACCCACTGGGTGAAACAAGGTGTAGTTCAGGTGCGTGGGGGTGGGATAGGTGTGGCCATCCACCCGTGTGCACATTTCTGCAAAGTAAGAAAAATTGTCGGCAGCACGTGGCACCAATTGCTTGCCTGTTTGCGAAATGGTTTGACCACAATCGCGGGTTTCTGTTTCGGCAATGTCGGGCACATGCTTGGTGATGAGTTCGCCCAACTTGCGCATGATCTTGGCGCGCTCGGTGGCCGGCGTGGCAGCCCATTTGGGAAAAGCTGCTTTGGCAGCTGCCACGGCTTGATTGGCTTCAAGCTCACCACCCGACGAGACCTCGGCCAAGACTTCTTGTGTGGCCGGGTCAATGCTTTCGAAGGTGTGTGAGCTGGCCACCTTTCGGCCGTCAATCAAATGGTCAATGCGCATGGTGCTTCCTAGTTGTTCTGATGCTGGCGTTTGTCTGAGTTTGTGTCTGAGTTTGTGTCTGAGATTCATCTTGGCTATTCGCCCAAGGTATTGATCAAATCACCCACGCCTTCTATGCTGGTGACAATCACATCACCCACTTCACAATTGACCACGCCATCGGGTGTGCCTGTCAAAATCAAATCGCCAGGCTGCAAGGTCATGAAGGCGCTGAAGTATTCGATCAAGGTGGGCACATCAAAAATCATGTCGCGTGTGTGCCCGCTTTGCGTCACTTTGCCGTTCACGGTGGTTTGCAAATTCAAATTCATGGGGCTGCCGTACTGGTCATGGATGTCTTTGGCATCCACCCACCAAGGGCCAATGGGCGTGCAGGTGTCGCGGTTTTTCACGCGGAGGTTGGGTCGGTACCAGTTTTCCAAATAGTCGCGAATGGCATAGTCGTTGGCCACGGTGTAGCCGCCCACATAATCCAAAGCGTTTTCTTTTTTCACATGCTTGGCTGTGCGTCCTATCACCACGGCCAACTCACATTCATAGTGCATGTAAGTCACGCCTTGCGGTCTGCGTGTGAGGGCCTTGTGGCCAATGAGCGAGGCCTCGCCTTTGACAAACACCAAAGGCTCTTCGGGCGCTTTGAACGCCAATTCTTTGGCATGGTCGGCGTAGTTCAATCCCAAAGCCAAAATGGTTCTAGCCTGTGGCACTGGCTGCAAAGGCGGCAACCACACCACCTCGTCAAAGGACAAACGTTTGCCGGCCCAGGGGCTGCGCGTGAGCAACAACTGGCCCTCCGATTCCACCGCCTCGTGAATGGCGCCAGCCCATGCAATGCGTGCGTGCTTCATACAGCACCTCCTGTGAAGGCATTCACCAAAGTTTCAAAACCATCGGCTGAAATTTCTACCACATCACCTGCTTTGGCGCGAGGGCGTTTGCCATCGGGCAAGCAATCACTGCCCAGCAACAACACGTCGCCTTCTTGGAAGGTCATGAATTCAGAAATGTGGGCCAACAATGCTTGTGATTTGCGAACGGTGTCTGCGTAATTCACACGTTGCACTTCTTTGCCATTCACCTTGACCGTCAACACCACCGCATCGGCATTGACCTGATCAATGCCTCGGGTGCTTGAGCCCACGCCCAAAAAACCATCGACACATTTGAACTTCACTGGCGGTCTGTAATAACTCTCATGCGGAATCGACACATCATTGACCAACACACACGCAACAGGTTGGGCAGATGCCCCAAAAATCCAAGCCAGGTTGGCACCGATATCGACTTCGGCCACAGCAGCTGGCAACGCGATGCGGCCACCAGAAGGCGTGTAGGTGTTGGCTGTTTTGATGAACAGCACGGGCGCTTTAGGCGCGCCTTTGTAGGGTGCCTCTGGCATTTGCGGCGCTCTGATTTGCCACTCTTGCTGAAAGTTGAGCAAGGCGCCATACACGGTGCCTTGAGGCCAATAGCCTGAGGCCATTGAAGCGTTCTGAGTCATTTTGATTTAGTCCATTTCTGCGAAAGGTTCGTCGATGGGAGATGTTTCCAACTGAATCAGCGTATCCAGCAGTTGGTACAACTGGGCCAATTTTTGTTTCCCCAATTCGCTTTCCATCCATTCGTAATGCGCCTCAATGGCATGCGACAACTGAGCCACCTTGGACAAGCCCAGGGGGGTTGCACGCACCACTGTTCGGCGCGCATCTTGGGGACAGCGGCGCCGCTCAATCAGGCCATCGCGCTCCATGCGCGTCAGTACGCCCGTCAAACTTGGCCCTAGTAAAAAGGCTTCCCTGGCAACCCGGCCAGTTTCCACACCGTCCGTGAAATGGGCATGCTCGCCCAGCACCCGCAAGACTCGCCATTGTTGGTCCGACAGACCGTGCTCTCGCAAACTGGGCCGGGTGTGCGCCATCACCGCCTCACGTGCTTGGAGCAGCAGCCGCGGCAAATTGCGATGAGCGAAGGTTTGAGATTTCATGGGTTTGAATTTATTTAACATGTTAAATGAATTCCCAAAATCGACTCCATCGGGTTAACCCGAACTTCCTTCAATATTGACGACATGGCTCATGAGAGGGGCCCGCTCTGAGGGAATAATTGGTACATGCGCATTTCATTTTTTGACGCCCACTCGCTCCGACTGATTCAGGCCCCCATGGCTGGATCGCAAAACCACCGTCTGGCGGCTGCTGTCTATAAGGCTGGCGGCCTGGGCAGCATTCCTGCGGCCATGCTCACCACCGAGCAACTGCAAAATGAATTGGCCGCCTTTGCCGATGCGATTGGCACTGATATAGACATTGGAGGAAACACCCGAAAGACCGACTCTTGGGGCCAGCTGTTGCCAGTGAATGTCAATTTTTTCTGTCACAAAGCGCCAGCCGCGCAAGCAGAAACAGAAGCTGCTTGGCGCTTAAAGCTCACGCCGGCTTATCAAGCCCATGGCATTGACCCCGCTGCTGTGGGCTCTGGTCCGGGCCGCGCACCGTTTAGCGAAGAAAGTTTGGCGATGTTGGAAAAGCTGGAGAAGTTGGGGCAATCCAAGCCTGCCGTCGTCAGCTTCCACTTTGGACTGCCCAAAGCCGAATGGGTGGCGCAACTCAAGGCTTGGGGAATTCAAATTTGGTCCTCTGCCACCACTGTGCAAGAGGCGCATTGGCTTGAACAAAATGGTGCCGATGCCGTCATTGCGCAAGGCCTTGAAGCGGGCGGTCATCGGGGGATGTTTCTAACAGAAGATATAAGCACCCAAATGGGCACCTTGGCGTTGCTGCCGCAAATCAAAAAAGCCGTGAACATCCCGGTCATTGCTGCTGGCGGCATTTCCAATGCAGCGGCGGTGCGCGCCGCCAAGATGTTGGGCGCCAGCGCGGTTCAAGTGGGCACCGCTTTTTTAACCAGCCACGAAGCCACCACCAGCGCCTTGCACCGCCAAGCGCTCATGTCAGATGCTGCAAGGCACACCGCCCTCACCAATTTGTTCAGCGGCCGGCCCGCGCGCGGCATTGTCAACCAATTCATGCGCGACTTCGGCCCGCTCAATCCGATGGCACCGGCTTTTCCCTTGGCCACTGCGGCCGTTGCGCCTTTGCGAGCCGCTGCAGAAGCCAAAGGTCAGAGCGGGTATTCACCCTTGTGGTCGGGTCAAAATGCATCTGACTGCGAGGCCTTGCCTGCCGCCGACATCGCGCACAAACTCTTACAAGCTTGGGCCTGACACCCAACATGGCACATTTGTCTTCTTCACAGTGTTAGGCTTGCGTCATGGCCAAAGACAAAACCATTTTCACTTGTTCAGATTGCGGCGGCACCACGCCGCGTTGGTTGGGCAAATGCCCGGCCTGCGGCGCCTGGAACACCCTCATTGAAAGCACGCTCGATGCAGGTGGCAGCGCCAAAAACAGGTACACCAGCCAATTTCAAGCGCTGGCCAAAACGGCTGAGCTCACCAAATTGGGCGACATTGAAGCCACCGACGTCGACCGCAGCCCAACCGGCATCGAAGAACTCGACCGCGCCTTGGGCGGTGGCGTGGTGGAAGGCGGCGTGGTTTTGATTGGCGGCGATCCCGGCATTGGCAAGTCCACCTTGCTGTTACAAGCCCTCGACGCCCTCCAACGCAAAGGCATGAACACCCTTTATGTCACAGGCGAAGAAAGTGGCGCCCAGGTTGCTCTGCGCTCCAGACGCTTAGGGCTAGACCACAGCCAAGTGCAAGTGCTGGCCGAAATTCAGCTGGAAAAAATACTGGCCACGCTGCAAAGCGAGCGCCCTCACATCGCGGTCATCGACTCTATCCAAACGGTGTATTCCGACCAACTCACCTCCGCGCCCGGCTCGGTGGCACAAGTTCGAGAATGCGCTGCTCACCTCACGCGCGCCGCCAAAGCCACCGGCACGGCCATTGTCTTGGTGGGCCATGTCACCAAAGAAGGGGCCTTGGCAGGACCGCGTGTTTTGGAACACATGGTCGACACGGTCTTGTACTTTGAGGGTGACACCCACAGCAGCTTCCGCCTCATTCGGGCCATCAAAAATCGCTTTGGTGCCGTCAATGAAATAGGCGTTTTTGCCATGACCGAAAAAGGCCTCAAGGGTGTGTCCAACCCCAGCGCCATCTTTTTGTCGCAACATGCAGAACCCGTGGCGGGCAGTTGTGTCATGGTCACTTTGGAGGGCACGCGGCCTTTGTTGGTCGAAATTCAAGCCCTTGTCGACAGCGGCGGGCCCAGCCCACGCAGACTCTCTGTGGGCCTGGAAAGAGACCGATTGGCCATGTTGTTGGCGGTCTTGCACCGGCACGCAGGGGTGGCATGCATGGACCAAGATGTGTTCGTCAATGCGGTAGGTGGCGTTCGCATCAGCGAGCCAGCAGCTGACTTGGCAGTAATGTTAGCAATCACTTCTTCACTTCGGGGCAAGCCTTTGCCCAAGGGATTTATTGCCTTTGGCGAGGTGGGTTTGGCGGGCGAAGTCAGGCCGGCACCGCGCGGCCAAGAGCGGCTGAAAGAAGCCGCCAAGCTGGGCTTTACGGTGGCCGTGGTGCCCAAAGCCAATGCGCCCAAAAAGAACGACAAGAACTTTGAAGGCCTCACCATTTATCCGGTTGACCGCATTGAAGACGCCATGAACTGCGTTCGAGGACTTTAAGATCCCGCCATGAACTTTTCCAAAATACTGATCCCGGTTGGCGTCATTGTCTTTGTCGCTGGCGCTTGGCATCAATACAAATGGCCAGGGGTGGCGGTGGCCACTGGCGCTGTGGTGATGTGGATTTTGCTGCACTTCACCCGCATGGTGACCGTCTTGAGCCGAGCCAGCAACCGGCCTGTTGGACATGTCGACAGTGCGGTCATGTTCAATGTCAAGTTGAGGAAAGGCGTTAACCTGATGCACGTGATTGCCATGACCAAGTCTTTGGGCCAGCGATTGTCGGAAGAAAATAAGCAGCCAGAAATTTTCAAATGGACCGATTCCGGCGACTCATTTGTCATCTGTACTTTCAAAGATGGCAAGCTTCAGAGCTGGGACATGACGCGGCCCGCGCCAGAAGACACCGAAGAATCCCAGCCTTCTTCTTAAGACCTGCTGAAAGTCGGGCAAAACAAGCCCATAAGGCTCGTAAAATGAACACTTTGCGAAACTGGCAACAAAGGACAAAACAATGAGCACCGCAACACCCTCGATGGAAGACCGCGACGGCAAAATTTGGATGGACGGCAAGATGGTCGAATGGCGCGACGCCAAAATCCACGTCTTGACCCACACGCTGCATTACGGTTGCGGTGCCTTTGAAGGCGTTCGGGCCTACAAAACAGTCAACGGCACAGCCATCTTCCGTTTGCAAGAACACACCGACCGCCTGTTCAACAGTGCCAAAATTTTGCGCATGAAGTTGCCCTTCACCAAAGAAGAAGTGTGCGAGGCTCAAAAAGCCGTGGTGCGCGAGAACCATTTGGAAAGCGGCTACATCCGCCCCCTTACCTGGATCGGTTCAGAGAAATTGGGCGTCAGCCCCAAAGGCAACACCATCCACCTGATGGTGGCTGCTTGGACATGGGGTGCGTACTTGGGCGAAGAAGGCTTGAAGCGCGGCATTCGCGTCAAAACATCCAGCTTCACGCGCCACCACGTCAACATCACCATGACGCAAGCCAAGGCGGTGAGCAACTACACCAACTCCATTTTGGCCAACATGGAAGCCGTCGATGAGGGCTACGACGAAGCCTTGTTGCTCGACACCTCTGGCTTCGTGTCTGAAGGTGCTGGCGAGAATATTTTTGTCATCAAAGACGGCGTGATCTACACACCCGACCTGTCAGCTGGCGCATTGAACGGCATCACTCGCAACACGGTGTTCCACATTGCCAAAGACTTGGGACTTGAGATTGTGCAAAAGCGCATCACACGCGATGAAATCTACATTTGCGACGAAGCCTTCTTTACCGGTACAGCCGCTGAAGTCACGCCCATCCGCGAACTCGATCGCATCGAAATTGGTGCCGGTAGCCGCGGCCCCATCACTGAAAAAATTCAGACTGGCTTCTTCGACATCGTGAACGGCAGGAATCCCAAATACGCTCACTGGTTGACGCACGTTTAATTCCAAGAAAGATCTTGTTCATGAGCCAAGCCATTGAACTTCTGGCCAAAGACTTAAACCCACAAGGTGGTGTTTTTTGCCCCAGCCCCAAGGCTGATATGAAAGTCTGGAACACCCACCCTAAGGTTTACTTGGATGTGGCCCGTGAAGGCCATGCCAAGTGCCCTTACTGCGGTACGGTGTACCAACTCAAAGCAGGCGAAACAGTCGGTCACGGCCACTGATTCGACCGCTCTGCGCATTGTGCGAAACCTGTGCAAAAGGACTCACTCAACGTCCCGCGAGTGATTCACTTTGTGACAGGTGGTTTTTCGGGCGCCACCCAAGTTGCCGTTGATTTATGCCTGGCTGCCAACACCAGCCAAGCCATGTCGGTCAAACTGGTCTTGCGCCAAAAAAGAAGCACCGACGCGCTCAGAGTCAAAGCATTGCAAGATCGCGGCATTGATGTTCAACTGGTGCCTGGCTGGTCACACTTGGCAACCATCTTGGCACTCAAGCGCATTTGCCACCAATGGCACGCTGACATTTTGGTCGCCCACGGTTTCAGTGAACACATCTGGGGACGCCTGGCTGGGCTTTGGGCCAAGGTGCCGGTCTTGGTTCATGTCGAGCACAATTCACGCGAACGCTACACCCCTTGGCGCTTGAAACTCTGCCAATGGTTGGCTGGCAAAACGGCCGCCATTGTGGGCGTCTCTGAGGGCGTGAAGTCCAGGTTGATTGAACTGGGCTTTCCCATCAACAAGTGCATGGCCATTTCAAATGGCATCGATGGGTCTAAGTTTGAAACAGCGCCCAGCATGGCTTGGTCAGACCGCCAAGCGCATGTGATCATGGCCTCTCGATTTGCCAAGCAAAAAGACCAGCCGACACTGATACAAGCCATGCGCATCAGGGCATGCCTCTGGCGTTGATTGAAGCCATGGCCAGTGGGTGTGCCTGCATTGGGACCGATGTGGTCGGCGTTCGGGAAGTTATTCAGCACGGCGTCACAGGTTTGTTGGTTCCCGAAAACAATGCGCCAGCTTTGGCAGAAGCCATTGCCATGCTCATCAGCGATTCAGAAAAAGCAGAAAATCTGGGCAAGGCAGCCAGGGTCAGCGTGCTGCAAAACTTCACGCTGAAAGTCATGAGTGAAAACTACGCTCGTCTGCTGTTAAATCTTTACCAACATCGCAAAGTGTCTTCCTAAATGACCTCTCCTCGCAAATTTGATGTTCTGATTGTGGGCGCTGGCTTTGCTGGCTGTGTCGTAGCCAGAGAGCTTGCCAACGCGGGTCGCAAAGTGCACGTGGTTGAAAAGCGGCCGCACATTGCAGGCAATGCTTATGACCGGGTAGATGCCCATGGCCACTTGATTCATGACTACGGACCGCACATCTTTCACACCAACAGTGACATGGTCATTCGTTGGTTGTCACAGTTCACCAACTGGCGCTTTTATGAACACCGCGTGTTGGCCCAAGTGGGCGAACAATTGCTGCCCATCCCCATTAACCGCCAAACCTTGAACAAGCTCTACGGGCTTGAATTGGATGAGGCAGGTGCCGCTGAGTTTTTGGCCAAAGTGCGTGAACCCCGCGAGAGCAACAAAACCAGCGAAGACGTTGTGCTCAGCAGTGTTGGGCACGATTTGTGTGACAAATTCTTCCGCGGCTATACAAAAAAGCAATGGGGCCTGGACTTGTCAGAACTGAGTGCTGGTGTGGCAGCGCGAATTCCAACGCGCACCAACGATGACGATCGGTATTTCACCGACACCTACCAATTGATGCCCGACCAAGGCTACACAGCCATGTTTCAAAACATGTTGAATCACCCGTCGATTGAAGTGAGTTTGTCGTTTGACTTTGCACTGGAACGGCCCAACTTGTCATGGAACACGCTCATCTACACCGGCCCCATTGATCAGTTTTACAACTGCCAATTTGGCAAATTGCCCTACCGCTCCATTCAATTTGAACACGGCCACCAAAGTGTCGATCAACTGCAAAGCGTGGGCACCGTCAACTATCCCAATGACCACGCATACACCCGCATCACTGAATTCAAACACCTGACGGGTAGCCAAGCCAAGGGCACCTCCTACGTTTACGAGTTTCCAAGCAACGAAGGCGACCCCTACTATCCCATTCCCCGTCAAGAAAACGAAGCCTTGTTCAAACAGTACGCCGCATTGGCTGAACAAGAAACATCGGTTTATTTTGTAGGCAGGTTGGCACAGTATCGCTACTACAACATGGATCAGGTGGTTGCAGCAGCACTCGCACTTTCTAAGAAAATCATTTCCGCCTAGGGCCAAAGAGCAGCCGTCATGTCGATCTATATCGTTTCGCACCTTCGCTTGAAACGTCCTTTTGACAAGGATTTTCGAGTGATCTATGTGGGCCCCATGTCGGGCCCAACTTCACCCGATGATTTTGCGGTGACCGATGCCATTCAAGCGCCGCACATTGCAGGCAAAAATAAAACTTTTTGTGAGCTCACCGCACTCTACCAAATGCTCAATTTGCATGCGGCATCCAAAGATGAGTTGATTGGTTTGGTGCACTACCGTCGGCCTTTTGTGCAGGGCCCTAAGTGGCTGTGCCGAATCATTCGAACCACACAAAAATCAAAATTCACGCGCGGCATCTCCAATGCTTTGCTGGCCAATTTCAGCCTCACGCAAGACAAAGCCACGCAGTTGTTGCAATCTCACGATGTCATTGTGCCTGTGCCCGTTCGCCTCAAAAACTCAGTTGAGCAACGCTACATGCAAATGCACATTGCGTCCGATTGGGAAAAATTAAGGCGCGTGATTGCACAGCAACAGCCCGACTACTATCAAGCTTTTCAGCAGCTGGCCAATGGCCAGACCTTGCACCACTTCAATATGTTTGTGGGCAGCACAGAATTGATGCACCGTTATGCCAAATGGTTGTTCCAAATTTTGGATGAGCTTGAAACACAAATCGATGTCAGCGGCCGCGACAACTTTCAGCAAAGGGTGTTTGGCTTTTTGGCAGAACGTTTGTTCAATGTGTATTTGATCAAACACACCGAACTCAAGGTGCTGCACCTGCCTGTGGTTCAGCTCTTCAATGAGTCGGTGGTGGCAAGCTGAGGCTGATAGTGCGCCGCCAGAGCAACCAAAACCAGCACGGGCAAACCTAGAAGGGCCGTGGCGTTGAAAAAGTCAGCATAGCCATGGGCATTGACAAAATCGCCAGAAAAGCCCGCAATGAACTTGGGCAGCAAGAGCATCATCGAGCTCAGCAGTGCATATTGGGTGGCCGAATACTTGATGTTGGTCAAGGAAGACAAGTAGGCAATGAACGCGGCAGAAGCAATGCCACTGGCCAAGTTGTCAGCCGATACAACGGCAATCAGGGCATGCACGTCGTGGCCATGTCCGGCCAACCAGGCAAACAACAAATTGCTCAAAGCACTGAGCAACGCACCCAACATCAGAATGCGCATCACACCCCAGCGCAATGCCATGACACCGCCCACAAATGCGCCCAACAGGGTCATCAGCACCCCATAGACTTTGGTCACGCTGGCCACTTCGGTTTTGGTGAAGCCCATGTCGACATAAAACGGATTGGCCATGATGCCCATCACCACATCGCTGATTCGATAGACCGCAATCAAGCTCAAAATCAAAGCTGCCTGCCATTTGTAGCGCTTCACAAAGTCGACAAAGGGATCGATCAAAGCGCCTTGCAACCAAGCCTTCACATTTTTAGCTGGCGGCAATTCGGCGGGCTTGGGTTCATGGGAACGCAGCACTGTGACCACACCGACGAGCATGCTGACAGCCATGACCAAATAGGCCGTCTGCCACGCCGCATGCATGTAGCCGCTGGCACTTTCGCCTTGGACCCAGGCCGCCACCCACAACACGCCCGCACCCGCCCAAATCATGGCCAAGCGATAGCCTGTTTGATAACTGGCGGCCAAAGCCGCTTGCTGCGTGGGGTCTGCGGACTCAATGCGAAATGCATCCAGCGCAATATCTTGGGTGGCTGAACCAAAAGCCACCAACAAAGCGCACCAAACAACAGGGCCTAAAGTTTGCGAAGGGTCACTCAGGGCCATGCCCACCAAGCCCAGCATGACCATGGCCTGCGCTAGCAAGAGCCAGCTGCGTCTGCGGCCTAAAGAACGTGTGAGCCAAGGAATGGGCATGCGGTCGACCAGCGGCGCCCACACCCACTTGAATCCATAAGCCAGCCCCACCCAGCTGAGGTAGCCAATGGTGCTGCGGTCGATGCCCGCCTCACGCAGTCGAAAGCTCAAAGTGCCCAGCACCAAAAGCAGCGGCAAGCCTGCCGCAAAACCCAAAAACAGCATGCGCAAACTGGCCGCTTCCAAATAGATGCGCCAAGAGGCAAGCCAAGAAAAAGTGGGCTGATTGGAAACAGATTTTTCAGTCATGCCAACATTATCCAAGCATCCATCCTGGTTTTGCGAGCCTTTTCCCTTGAAATCTGTGGGTGCGGCACTATGATTCAAACATGTGCTGGCAATGCTATTCAAATTTAAATGCGTCCAATCCCTTAGAGGCTTCCGTCTCTGAAGCAGACGGGCCCTCTCGCCGCGTTTTTTTGAATCGCCTGGGTGGGGCGGGTTTGGGCTTCACTGCCCTGCTGGCAAGCCATGCACATGCGCAAGTCGATGTGGGGCAAGCCTCTGGTATTCGCAAACTCATACCGGCTGACACATTGGAAGCGTCTGCGCGGCAGCAGTATCGCCAAACCTTGGGGGAGGCCGAAAGCAAAGGGGCCTTGGCCCCAGACGACTACCCCCAACTCAAACGCCTGCGTGCCATCGCCGCCAAACTGATTCCGTTCACAGCCCAATGGAATCCCGATTCACGCAAGTGGAAATGGGAAGTCAATCTCATTGGCAGCAAACAAATCAATGCTTGGTGCATGCCCGGCGGAAAGATTGCGTTCTACACCGGCATTTTGGATCAACTGCAACTGACCGACGATGAAGTGGCCATGATCATGGGGCACGAAATGGCCCATGCTTTGCGTGAACACTCGCGCGAGCGACTGGCCAAATCAAGGGCCACAGGCATGGGATTGTCGGTGGCCTCCCAACTCTTGGGCCTTGGACAGCTGGGGGATGTGGCAGCCAACTTAGGCACGCAATTGCTCACCTTGAAATACGGCCGCGACGACGAAACAGAGGCCGATTTGGTGGGGCTTGAAATAGCAGCACGCGGGGGATTTAAACCCGAAGCCAGTGTGCAGCTTTGGAAAAAAATGTTGTCGGCTACAGGCGCTGGCAAAGGGCAACTCCCTTTTTTGTCGACACACCCCAGCGGCAACAATCGCATTCAGGAACTAGAAGCCAACTTGCCCAAAGTGGCGCACCTTTATGCCCAAGCTATTCAGGGTAGAGGCACCGCGCCACTCAATTGAGCTGAAGGGGCTTGAAGGCTTAGGTCCCACCCACATAAGGGTTGCTGCGACGTTCACGACCAAACGTGCTTTCAGGGCCATGGCCTGGAATGAACACTGTGTCATCGCCCATGGGCCACAAGCGCTGCGTGATGCTGGCAATCAAGGTGTCGTGGTCGCCTTGGGGGAAATCTGTGCGGCCAATGCTGCCGGCAAACAACACATCGCCAACAAACGCACGCCGGATCTCAGGTGAATGAAACACCACATGGCCGGGTGTGTGGCCAGGGCAGTGTCGAACGTTCAAAGTGTGCGAACCCAGGGTGACGGTATCGCCATCGGCCAGCCACCGGGTGGGCGTGAAAATTTCTGCATCAGGAAACTGAAACATGCGACCTTGATCCGACAAACGATCAATCCAAAACTGGTCACCCGGGTGCGGCCCCACGATGGGCAAATTCAATTCACGCGCCAACACCGCTGTACCGCCTGCGTGATCAATGTGCGCGTGCGTGAGCCAAATTTGCTCCAGTTTCAAACCCCGCTTTTGCACCTCTGACAAGATCAAGTGCAGGTCACCGCCTGGATCGATCACGGCCGCTTGTTGGGTTTGGTCGTCCCAAATCAAAGAGCAGTTTTGTTGAAACGGCGTGACTGGAATGGTTTGGTACTGAAGCATGCTGGTATTTCAAAGGGTTTCGCTTGCAAGGCAATGTAACAAAGTTTGCCTGTGAAACTCGTATTGTGAGGTCTTGTTCACTGACTCACACATGACCACACCCCTTTTTCGCACGGAGGTCACCCAATCCAAGCAGGCCTCTTGGATGGGCCCCATTCACCTCGCACACCATCCGCGCTTCAGCGTTGTGGCTGGTATAGCCTTGCTGTTGGCAGGTGCCTTGCTGGCTTACGGCGCATGGGGGCAAGTAGCTCGCAAAGTTCGCATACCGGGTGTCCTCATGCCGCAATGGGGCACTGTAGAGTTGAGTTCCGCCGTTTCAGGTGTGCTGCTCGAACAGCGCGTGAAAGAAGGCGACTGGGTTGAACAAGGCCAAGTTTTGTTTGTGGTCAACACCGACAAAGTCTCGGCTGAAGGCAGCACAGCAAGCTTGCTGGCATCGCATTTGGCACAACGCCGAAGCACGCTGTTGGCTGAGCGCCAATCCCGCGTTGCACAAAACCGCCAACGCGAAGCCCATCTGTCAGACCGCATTCGTTCCTTGTCGCTTGAAACAGCCCAGGCAAGCCAAGAGCAAGTGTTGGCTAATCGCAGGGTTGAATTGGCACAAAAAACATGGCAACGCTTTGAGCAAATGGCAGCCCAAGGCTTTGTCTCTGACATTCAAGCGCAAGGCAAGCAAGAAGAACTCATTGACCTCCAATCGCGCTTGGAAAATACACTGCGCAATGGCGTTGCTCTTACACGCGAACACCATTTAGCCCAAGCCGACTTGCGCCATCTTCAACAACAACTGGCCATCGACCTCCTCCAAATTGACCGCAGCCTGGCCAGCCTCGATCAAGAAAAAGCCGAAATTCAATCGCGCAAAACCAGCAGTGTGCTGGCGCCGCAGGCAGGCCAAGTTAGCACCATTCACTTAAGCCTAGGGGCTATGGCGCAGGCAGGTCAAACCATTGCCAGCTTGGTGCCGCAGGCCAGCACCATGGCATCCGATCCCTTGTCAGCCGACCCTCCGTCACCCAGCCCATCGGCACACACCTTGGTTGCCGCTCTGTTTGCGCCCACTCGCACCGCCGGCTTCATTCAACCCGGACAAGAGGTGTGGCTTCGCTTGGCCGCCTACCCGTATCAAAAGTTTGGACTGGCCAGAGGCCGCGTTTTGAAGGTGAGCGGCACACCCATTGCGCCACAAGATTTGCCGCATGGTCAGGGTACAGCCCTGATGGCTTCCACGCAAAGCAACGAGCCGCTCTACAGAATTCACGTCGAATTGGCATCCCAACATGTCATGGCTTTTGGCGAGGCACGTCCCTTGCGCCCTGGCATGACCCTCGAAGCCGACGTCATCCACGATCTGCGCGGCATTTGGGAATGGGTCTTTGAGCCACTCTTGGCCATTCATGCACGTCAAAAAATATCATGAACTTCATCCAAAGCATCAGGGCCTCACCGCTCAATCGGCATGGCTTCATTGACGTGTTGGTTGGCATCAATCTGATCCAAGCCATCCATATCACTTTGATTGCCTTGCTTTTCAATTTAGATGCTGGCCCTGACAACGAAGAAACCATGCCGCTGATGGCCATCGCCATTTCAATGTTGTTGGCAGCGCCGCTTTTCGAAAATTTCTTGTTGGTGGTGCTGGCAGCCATTCACGAGAAACTGTTTAACAGGCGCTTGCTGTTTGTAGTAGCGCCTTTCATCATGGTGTTGCTTCACTTCACAACGCCACAAAACCTGCCATTTCCCATTGTGATCCGAGTCATTGCACTGTTTTTCTTCTTCTACTTTTTTTTAAAACAGTACGACTTGCACAAGTTGGAAATGGGCAAGGGCAAGGCGTATCTGTTGAGCTGCATTCTTCACTTTTCAGTGAATGCCACCGTGATTTTGGTCTTGTCTTTATTTGATTTTTATATCGCCGCTGAAACGATTTTTTCAGCACAACCAGGAGAATGAAATGAGAAATTTAAACATCGAAGAATTGAACCAAGTCGAGGGGGGCGGTATTGTGGCCCGATGGGCGTTCAAGATGGGCGAGGCCATTGCCAACATGTATGCCGTGTATGAAGCGGCTGGATTATTTGATATTGACACCTCATCGCGTGAAACGCCAGATCCAATTGGCTACAACCCCATGGGCGACTTCTCCAGCAACATGTGCGCCCGCTAAATCTGGCCTGCAATAGCCTGCGCACCGGCGGTGCGCAGGCCTCTACATACATGCATTAGAAATGAGTTTCCCTTGAACCCTGTGTTGCAATTGCAAGCGTCTGAATGCGGCTTGGCTTGTTTGTGCATGATTGCCAACGCACATGGTCAACATTGGCAGCTCATGGATTTGCGGCACAAGTTTCCACAGTCACTCAAGGGGGCCAACCTCAAGCAACTCATCGATCACAGTCTAGTCTTGGGATTCAATGCCCGCCCCGTTCGCTTGGAGTTGGAAGAGCTGAGCCAACTGCGCTTGCCATGCATCTTGCATTGGGACTTGAATCACTTTGTGGTTATGCAAAAAATCAGGGGCAACAAAATCACTTTGCTCGATCCCGCATTGGGTGTAAGGCTGGTTTCACGCTCTGAAATTTCGCAGCATTTCACGGGCATCGCTTTGGAGCTCACTCCCCAGCCCGACTTCAAAACCATTCCAGCCCCCAAGGCTTTTCCGCTTTCCATGCTCACCGGCAAGCTTCAAGGCTTTGGCAAATCAGCACTCCAAATATTGGCGCTGGCGTTGGTCCTCGAGCTGTTTGCCATCCTCATGCCCATGTTCAACCAAGTCGTGGTAGACGATGTTTTAAGCTCGGGTGACCACGAATTGCTTTCTGTATTGGCCATCGGCTTTGCCATCATTCTCCTCATTCAATCGGCCCTGTCCTACGCGCGCAGTTGGTGGGTCATGGTGCTCAGTCAAAGTGTTTCTGTTCAATGGCTTGGCAATGTGTTTGCGCACTTGGTCAAGCTGCCAGCCGATTGGTTTGCCAAGCGCCACCTGGGCGACATCTCATCGCGCTTCAACGCTGTTCACGACATTCAAAAAACCCTCACTCAAACCGCCATCGAATCACTTCTCGATGGCTTGATGGCCGTTGCAGCTCTGGTCATGATGTTCATTTACTCACCCACTCTCACTTGGGTGGTTGTGAGCGCTTGCGCCTTGTATGCTTTGGTGCGCTGGGTCAGTTATTCGCCGTTCAGGCATGCCGCCTCAGAACGATTGGTCTTGTCGGGTCAGGAGCAAAGTCACTTCATTGAAACGCTTCGAGCCATGACACCACTCAAATTATTTTCCAGAGAAAATGAGCGGCGGGCGCGATGGCAAAGTCTCATGGTGGAAGTCATGAACCGTGATTTTCAAACCGCCAAATTGAACATGGGTTTCAATGTTGCACGCACACTTATTTTTGGCCTCGAAAATTTATGCGTCTTCTGGTTAGGCGCCAAAATCATTTTGCCATCGCAAGCGCACAACCAAAGTGCAAGCGTTTTCACGGTGGGCATGCTGCTGGCTTTCATCAGCTACAAAATTCAATTCACAGGTCGCGTCAGTGCGCTCATTAACCAAGGCATTGAACTCAAAATGCTCAATTTGCATCGCGACAGGTTGGCCGATATTGTGCTCACACCGCCTGAGCAAGATACACCGCAAGGAAACTTGCCTTTTCACGACTTGACCCACTTGCCCGCCAGTCTTGAACTTCGCAAGGTTTCATTTCGGTACAGCGAGGGCGAGCCTTGGCTGCTTTACAACATGGACCTTTGCATTCAAGCGGGCGAACATGTCGCCATTTCGGGCGCCAGCGGTTGTGGCAAAACCACCCTGCTTAAAATTTTGTTGGGTCTGCTCACGCCAACCCACGGCATGGTCTTGTATGGGGGCGTGCCCATCAGCCAATTGGGCATGTCCAATGTTCGCCGCAAAATTGGGGTTGTCATGCAAGAAGATGCGTTGCTCACCGGGAGCATTGCCGACAACATCGCCTTCTTTGATCTGTCGCCTCAGCTTTCCAGAATTGAAGCCTGCGCCCAATTGGCAGAAATTCACAAAGAAATTACACGCATGCCCATGGGCTATCAAACGCTCATTGGCGAGTTGGGCACGGGCCTCAGCGGCGGTCAAAAGCAGCGTCTTTTGTTGGCACGCGCGCTCTATGCTCAGCCTAGCGTTTTGGCCTTAGACGAAGCCACCAGCCATTTGGACATGCACAATGAAAGTGCCGTTTCCAGCACGCTGTCACAGCTCAAACTCACGCGCATTGTGATTGCCCATCGTCCCGAAACCATTGCCAGGGCAGACAGGCATGTTCACTTTAGTTTGCCCGTGATTCCAGCTTGAGCGTAAGATGGGTTGCATCAGACACAACCCGTGCCTGCCCGATTGTCTATCTGCCACATCACGCTTCAACACCCACACTGGGCCAGAACCTCCCACTGACACACGTCGATGACGGCTATCAAACCAAGCACGAGTCCATCGCTGTTCAAGGCGTTCCCAATTTGCTCATTCGCTCTTTGCTCGACAAGCAACAGTTTTTTGACCCTGAGGGTGCTGCGCTTGCCCTTGGCATTTCTTCCGCTTTTTGGTCGCTGTTTGGTTTACTCTGGCCCTCAGGCTCAAAGTTGGCGGAGCGCTTAGCCATCCGGCCTGTCAGTGCACAAGAGCGCATCCTTGAACTGGGCTGTGGCTTGGCGCTGGCAAGCTTGGTTGGGCATCGCCGCGGTGCCAACATCACGGCATCTGACTGTCACCCACTGGCTGGTGAGTTTTTAAAAGAGAATTTGCGCCTCAACAACTTGGCCCCCATGAGTTACCAGCATGGTCAATGGGGCGAACACGCAACACAACAACAAGACCCTGTTGTGAGCACCAAGTTCGACTTGATCATTGGCAGCGACATTCTTTATGAGCGCGATGAACGTGGCGACCTGGCGCACTACATCAACGCGCACATTGAAGACCATGCGGAGGTTTGGGTGGTTGATCCCAATCGGGGCAATCGCTCTCACTTTCATCGCAACATGGCCGCGCAAGGTTTTGCGCTCAATGAAGAAACACTGATTGTTTCAGCCACGGAAAATAAAGCGGCCTACAAAGGCCGAATGCTCACCTATTTGCGCGATTAAGCTAGGCGCAAAGTTCACAACGTCCAGTTGTAATCGATGGTCAAAGGCGCATGGTCGCTGAAGCGCGTGTCTTTGTAGATCTCAGCTTTTTGTGCACCGGCCGCCAATGCGGCAGTGGCCAAGTGATAGTCCAAGCGCCAGCCCACATTCTTGGCATAGGCTTGCCCGCGGTTGCTCCACCAGGTGTAGCAAGCGTCAGTGGCCTCAGGATGCAAGCGACGGTAAACGTCCACCAATGGACCTTCATTGGTCATGTGGGTCATCCAAGCGCGCTCTTCTGGCAAAAAGCCGCTGTTCTTGAGGTTGCCCTTCCAGTTCTTCAAATCGGCTTGCTGGTGCGCAATGTTCACATCGCTGCACACAATGAATTCACGCTGGGCACCCAAAGACTTCAAATGCGGCCCCATGTGGTCTAAGAAGCGGAACTTGGCTTCTTGCCGCTCAGGGCCTGACGAGCCACTGGGAAAATAAGCACTGACAATCGACAGCTTGCGCTGGGGTGTGTCAAAACGCAGCTCCACAAAGCGCCCCTCAGCATCAAACTCCTTGTGCCCCATCCCCACCACCACGTCACTCGGTTCGTGCTTGCTGTAAACAGCCACACCCGAGTAGCCTTTTTTCTCAGCAAAGTGAAAATGCCCTTTAAGACCTGCCAAAGTCTCAAATTTGCCGGCCACATCGGGCGCTTGTGCTTTAACCTCTTGCACGCAAATACAATCGGGACTGTTTTGAGCAATCCAGGCCTCCACACCTTTGGTGGCCGCAGAACGAATGCCGTTCAAGTTCAAGCTGGTTAATTTAAACAAGGATTTCCCCATGGTGACTGGACACACACACCCAACCGACACAGCGGCCTTGGCGCAAGAGTTTGTTCAATTTTCCGTCGATGCGGGCGTACTCAAGTTTGGTGAATTCAAAACCAAAGCTGGTCGCATGAGCCCCTATTTCTTCAACGCAGGCTTGTTTGACGATGGCGCCAAACTCGGAAAACTCGCTCAATTCTATGCAAAAGCCTTGATGGCCAGCGGGATCGAATTTGACATGATTTTTGGACCTGCTTACAAAGGCATTCCTTTGGGGGCAGCGGTATCGATTGAATTGGCTCGTTTGGGCAAAACCGTGCCATTTGCCTACAACCGCAAAGAAGCCAAAGACCACGGCGAAGGCGGCACCTTGGTGGGTGCGCCCCTGCAAGGTCGCGTGCTCATTGTGGACGACGTGATGAGCGCAGGCACTGCCGCGCGCGAATCGATTGAGCTGATCAAAAAAGCTGGCGCCACTGCGCACGCCATCGCCATTGCCCTAGACCGCCAAGAGATGGCCACCGAAGTTCAGTCCGATGGATCGGTCAAAGATGTGCCACACAGCGCCGTGCAATATGTGCGCAACACTTTGGGCATGAGCGTGTGCTGCATCGCAGAGCTGTCTGATTTGTTGGCTTACTTGTCGACACAAAGTGGTAACGAGATGGGCCAGCACCTGCTCAAAGTGCAAGCCTATCGCGATCGTTACGGCGTTTGACAGAAGGCCTGTGAAGCGTAAATTTGTATTTTACGCTTCACATTTGAAGCGTAAAAGCTTAAGATACGCTTCATGTATCTTTGGCAATCTTCAAAATGGCCTCACTTCAAGGTCGACCTGGCAATGTTGCAACCCGCATTGGCGGCTACCCGCTTCTCTCAGGGCAAAGCCATGGGACTTGCTACACACCTTCAGCTACCCGACCTCGCCGCATTGGAGCTTCAAGGATGGTCAGATGAAGCTTTAGCGACGGCTCAAATTGAGGGCGAGATACTGCAACTTAACTCCGTCAGAGCTTCTGCTGCACGTCGGCTGGGTTTGTCCGATGACAAAAAAATCAAACGCGACGCGCGCGCTGAGGCCACACTCAATGTACTTCAAGGCGCATTACAAAACAGTCACCGTGCGCTGAGCCACAACATCTTGTATGACTGGCAAGCTGCTTTGTTTCCAACCGGCCGCAGTGGCACACAAAAAATTCTCACGGGCGCTTATCGCACGCACACTGAACCGATGCAAGTTGTCACGCCGAAGATGGGCAAACCCGACGTCGTGCATTATCAAGCTCCGGCTTCTGCAGAAGTTCATGCCCACATGGAAGTATTTGTACATTGGTTCAACAGCAGTTTGGGTCAACAAGATGGTTTGGTCCGCGCCGCCATTGCACATCTGTGGTTTGAAACCATTCATCCGTTTGAAGACGGCAATGGTCGAATTGGTCGCGCCTTGGTTGAGATGGCACTGGCACAAGACCTCCAAACTGAACAGCGGCTGTGGAGCTTGTCGCAACAAATTTGGCAACAACGCAGCGGCTACTACGATCAACTTCAAGCGGCCACAGGTAGCGCCAACATGGACGTCACACCCTGGGTTCAATGGTTTGTAACTTGCATTCACAAGGCCGCCGATAGCAGCTGGGAGCAGATGCAATCGGCCATGCGCAAAACACGCTTTTGGGCAGAGCTGCGCGAACACCATCCCCTGCTGACGCCATCACAAAGCAAAGCCATCAACAAACTCTACGATGCGGCGCCTGAAGGATTCAGCGGCGGCATGAGCACCGAAAAATATGTGAACTTGTGCGGCGTGTCACGCGCCACGGCCTATCGCGAATTGACGTCACTTTGCGAGGCGGGCTTGCTAATGCAAACGGGCACCGGGCGAGGCACCCGGTACCAACTTTTGACTTCAGCCTTCTAACTTCTTTTTCAACAACTCATTCACTTGCGCAGGATTGGCCTTGCCTTTGCTGGCTTTCATGATGGGGCCCACCAAGCCATTCAAGGCCTTGCTGTTGCCCGCTCTAAACTCTTCCACGTTCTTCGGATTGGCCGCCAGCACTTCGTCAATGATGGCTTCCAGCGCGCCGGTGTCGTTCATCTGCTTCAGACCTTTGGCCTCAATGAGGGCATCCACTTCGCCGCCTTCTGTCCACAGCGCATCAAACACTTGCTTGGCCGCGCTGTTGCTGATGGTGTTGTCGGCAATGCGGCCAATCATGGCAGCCAGTTGCGCTGCACTCACAGGCGCTTGATCGATGCCCACTTCGCCCGCATTCAAGCGACGTGACATTTCACCCATCACCCAGTTGCTGACCAACTTGGCTTGTCCGCAAGCCTTGGCGGCCGCTTCAAAGTAAGCCGCCATGGCTTTGCTTTGCGTGAGGGTGGTGGCATCGTATTCAGGCAAACCGTAGTCGGCCACAAAACGTGCCGCCATCACGCGAGGCAACTCGGTCATCTCTGATTGCACACGGGCTACCCAATCGCGACCAATCACCAGTGGCGGCAAATCGGGATCGGGGAAGTAACGGTAATCGGCTGCGTCTTCTTTGGTGCGCATGGCGCGTGTTTCGCCCGTATCGGGGTCGAACAGCACCGTGGCTTGTTGAATTTCAAAGCCATCTTCAATTTGTTCAATTTGCCAACGGACTTCAAAGTCGATGGCTTGCTGCATGAACTTGAAGCTGTTCAAGTTTTTAATTTCGCGGCGTGTGCCTAAAGGGTCGCCGGGCTTTCGCACCGACACGTTGGCATCGCAACGGAAGCTGCCCTCTTGCATGTTGCCATCGCAAATGCCAATCCAGGTCACAATTTTGTGCAGCTCTTTGGCATACGCTACGGCTTCTTCGCTAGACCGAATATCGGGCTCGGTCACAATTTCCAGAAGCGGTGTGCCTGCACGATTCAGGTCGATGCCGCTTTGACCAATGAAGTCTTCGTGCAAAGATTTGCCCGCGTCTTCTTCCAAGTGCGCACGTACCAAGCGAACGGTTTTTTTCTCATCGCCCACAAAGAACGACACCTCACCGCCTTGCACCACAGGAATTTCAAACTGACTGATTTGATAGCCCTTGGGCAGATCGGGGTAGAAGTAATTCTTGCGCGCAAAAATACTTTCTTCTGCAATGTGCGCGCCCACCGCCAAGCCCAATTCGATGGCGCGTTCCACCGCACCTTTGTTCATCACGGGCAGTGTGCCTGGCAACGCCAAATCCACCGCACACGCTTGCGTGTTGGGTTCGGCACCAAAGGCAGTAGGCGCACGGCTGAAAATTTTGCTTTGTGTTGAAAGTTGGGCGTGGGTTTCAAAGCCAATGACCACTTCATAGCCTTGGACCAACAACGTTTTTTGTTTCGTGCTCATTTGGCGCCTCCTGGTTGACGGAGGTGAAAGTCAGTGGCTTGCTGCAAACGGTGTGCGGCATTGAGCAACTGCGCTTCTTTGAAATAATTGCCAATGAGCTGCAAGCCAACAGGCATGCCCTCTTCGCCAAAACCGGCTGGCACACTCATGCCCGGCAAGCCTGCCAAAGAAGCTGGCAAGGTGAAGATGTCGGCCAAATAATTGGCCACAGGATCGTCGGCTTTTTCGCCCAGTTTCCATGCCACAGTGGGCGCAACAGGCCCAGCAATGACATCGCAAACTTGGAAAGCTTGCTGGAAGTCATCGGAAATCATGCGTCTGATTTTTTGCGCTTGCAAGTAGTACGCATCGTAGTAACCGTGCGACAACACATAGGCACCCGTCATGATGCGGCGCTTCACTTCTTCGCCAAAACCTTCGGCGCGTGAGCGCTTGTACATGGACACCAAATCGGTGTAGTCCTTGGTGCGATGGCCAAACTTCACACCATCGAAGCGGCTTAAATTGCTAGACGCTTCTGCCGGCGCAATGATGTAGTACACAGGAATAGAAAGCTCTGTGCGAGGCAAGCTAATCGGCACCAACTTGGCGCCCAGCTTTTCGTATTCTTTCAACGCAGCATCGACTGCTGCTCGAACGCCAGGTGCCAAACCCTCGCCAAAGAATTCTTTGGGAATGCCAATGCGCAAACCATCGAGCGAGGCATTTAAATCGCGCGCAAAGTTTTCTGCAGGCACATCAAGTGATGTGGAGTCACGGTCTAAATCGGGACCACACATGGCAGACAACATCAGTGCACAGTCTTCTGCTGTGCGTGCCATAGGGCCGGCTTGGTCCAAGCTAGAAGCATACGCAATCATGCCGTAGCGTGAGGCGCGGCCATAGGTGGGCTTGATGCCCGTTATGCCGCAAAAACTAGCAGGCTGGCGAATAGAGCCGCCGGTGTCAGTGCCGGTGGCAGCAGGCACCAAGCGTGCAGCAACAGCAGCCGAGCTACCGCCTGAAGACCCGCCTGGCACACGAGATATATCCCAGGGGTTGGTGACTGATTTGTAAGCCGAGTTTTCGTTGGACGAACCCATGGCAAATTCATCGCAATTGAGCTTGCCCACATTGACCATGCCCGCACCGCCAGACTGCACGCCCAATTTGCGCACCACGGTGGCGTCAAACGGGGAGCGATAGCCCTCCAACATCTTGGAGCCAGCCGTGGTGGGAAAGTCGGTGGTGACAAAAATGTCTTTGTGTGCCATGGGCACACCCGCCAAGGGGCCGGCCGTGCCTGCTGCCAACTGGGTATCGGCCTCTTTGGCTTGCGCCAAGGTGGCTTCTGGGTTGAGGCTTAAAAAAGCACCCGACGTGTCCGCTTGGCTGCGCGCCAAAAAGTGCTGGGCGAGTTCTGTGGCGCTGACTTTTTTGGCGCGAAGGTCGGCTGCCAGGGCTGCAACGCTTAAATCGTGTAAAGCTGTCATGACGGCCCCTTACTCGATCACTTTGGGAACCAAAAACAAACCACGCTCGACAGCGGGGGCGCTTTGTTGGTTGGCTTCGCGCTGATTGGGCTCGCTGGCCACATCGTCGCGCAGGCGCAAGGCCATCTCTTGGATGGTGGCAATGGGGTGTGGCAGAGGCTGGACACCGGTGGTGTCAACCGCGCGCATGGCGTCCACAATGGTGAAAAAGCCATTGATTTGGTCCAACATGCGTTGGCCCTCCTCTGGCGGGAGCTCTAACCGAGCCAGATTGGCAATTCGGTCGATATCTTGGGCAGTTAAGGACATAAATAGAGACTCATGACTGGCGCTTCAAGCGCCACAAATTTGGGCGCTCAATCCGCATTTTTTTCAAGTGATCGGTTATTATCGTGTGTTCGCTGATGGCTCTCCAAAAAAGCTTGTCCAAGCCCACAATTTACACCCTTCAATGACCCCCAAACTGCTGGCCGCCAGTCTCATGACAGCAGTTGCTTAGGATTTGTTATGTTCAGTTCGTTCCGCCGCTATTTTTCTACCGATTTGGCCATTGATTTGGGCACCGCCAACACCCTCATTTTTGTGCGCGACAAAGGCATCGTACTAGACGAGCCCTCCGTGGTTGCCATCCGGCACGAAGGCGGCCCCCAGGGCAAGAAAGTTTTGCAGGCTGTCGGCCACGAAGCCAAGTCCATGTTGGGCAAGGTGCCTGGCAACATCGAAGCCATTCGCCCCATGAAAGACGGCGTGATTGCCGACTTCACCGTCACCGAGCAAATGCTCAAGCAATTCATTCGCATGGTGCACCCCCGCAGCACCTTCCGTCCCAGCCCCCGAATCATCATTTGCGTGCCCTGCGGCTCTACCCAGGTTGAGCGCCGTGCCATTCGCGAATCTGCTTTGGGCGCTGGCGCCTCCGAGGTGTACCTCATTGAAGAACCCATGGCCGCTGCCATTGGCGCAGGCTTGCCTGTGTCCGAAGCCTCAGGCTCTATGGTGGTCGACATTGGCGGTGGCACCACCGAAGTGGGCGTCATCTCTTTGGGTGGCATGGTTTACAAAGGCAGCGTGCGCGTGGGTGGCGACAAGTTTGACGAAGCCATCATCAACTACATCCGCCGCAACTACGGCATGCTCATCGGTGAGCCCACCGCAGAAGCCATCAAGAAGAACATTGGCTCTGCCTTCCCAGGCAGCGAAGTGCGCGAAATGGAAGTCAAAGGCCGCAACCTGTCCGAAGGCGTGCCCCGCAGCTTCACCATCAGCAGCAACGAAATTTTAGAAGCTCTCACCGATCCTTTGAACAACATTGTGTCGGCCGTCAAAACAGCGCTCGAGCAAACACCACCCGAATTGGGCGCCGATATTTCCGATCGCGGCATGATGCTGACGGGCGGCGGCGCTTTGCTGCGCGACCTCGACCGTTTGCTGTCCGAAGAAACCGGCTTGCCCGTGTTGGTGGCCGAAGACCCCCTTACTTGCGTGGCACGCGGTTGCGGCATGGCCCTCGAACGCATGGACCGTCTGGGCAGTATCTTCACCAGTGAATAACGCTGGCGCGATTTATGGCGCTAGAGACTCTTGATCGCTCTCCCCCACCCTTTTTCAGGGTGGGCTTTGCGCCTCTCACCAAACTCATCTTTTTTTCAGCTTTGTCCTTGTTGCTCATGTTTGGTGACAAGCAGCTGCAATTCACCAAGCCCATTCGCGCAGGGCTCTCCACACTCATTTTGCCTGTTCAGTGGTTGGTGCTTCAGCCTGGACAAGCATTGGACTCATTGGGCAAGTATTTTCAAAGCTTGACACAAGCCCAAGAAAATCTCAAGGCCGCAGATCTCAAAGCCCTTCAACTTTCTGTTCGCTCACAACAAGTCGAGCAATTGCAAATTGAAAATCAAACACTGCGCCAATTGATGGGACTGTCATCCAATATTCCTGTGCCCTCTCAAGCCGCCGAAATTTTGTTTGATATCCCAGATCCCTATAACCAACGCCTAATGCTTAACAAAGGACAAGTCGATGGCGTCGCTTTGGGATCACCGGTCATTGATGCGGGCGGTGTGATTGGTCAAATCACGCGCTTATTGCCCATGACGGCTGAAGTCACACTTTTAACCGACCACCAACAAAGCATTCCTGTTTTGAACAGCCGAACAGGCGCGCGCAATATCACCAACGGCGACATGCTAGAGGGCGTGCCAATGATTGAGTTGAAGTTTGTACCCGCCAGCGCCGACGTCAAAGAAGGTGACTTGCTCACCACCAGTGGCATCGATGGTGTTTATCCAGCGGGACTTCAAGTTGCCCGCATTAGCCACATTGAAAGGCGTGTCGATATTTCTTTTGCGCGCATTCACGCCACACCGCTGGCAGAGCTTCAAGGTCGGCATGTCTTGATCCTTCAGCCCACTGGCGCCAATACTGCAGCGGCCGCTACAGCCGCTGCAACACCGGGTAAGGGTAAAGCGCCATGATCATGGAGCGACGCGAGGCCTTGTTGCTGCCTGTGAGCCCTTGGTTCATTGCGGGCAGTTTGATTGGCGCATTGCTTTTGAGCATGTTGTTGAGTTTTTCACAAGCTCTGTGGTTGCCCGACGTGTTGGCGGTCTACATATTTTTTTGGGGCATTCATCAACCCCGTAGAGTGGGCATGGCCATTGCCTTCTTCTTAGGTCTTTGGATGGATGTGCAGCATTCATCCTTGTTGGGTCAGCATGCCCTTTCTTATGTGGTGCTCAGCTATTTTGCGTTCAGCTTGCACCGGCGATTGCTTTGGTTCCCGATCAAAGATCAAATGCTGCAAATTGCACCTTTCTTTATCTTGGCAGAAGCCATGGGCCTGCTCATTCGCCTAAGCACTGGCGATGACTTCCCTGGTTGGCCCATGTTGCTCGCACCATTTTTAGAAACCTTGTTGTGGCCCGTTGCCAATTTCATCTTGCTCGCGCCACAACGTCGGGCACATGACCCCGACGCCAATCGGCCGATCTAAACCATGGCCTTTCATCTGCCCTCGTTAAGCGAGTTGCGCAACACCGAATTTGAAATTTTCAAATTTCAAACCCGCGTGATGGTGATACAAGGCGTTGTACTTTTGTGTTTTGCGTTGCTGGGCATGCGCACGCCCTCGCGCGTGAAGGACGTCGAAGCCACCATCGACAGATTGTCTGAAATCGTTGATATTCCATTGCGCGACAGACGCCGCTTTAAGCGAATGCGCGAGGAGTCCAAAAACTTTGACTCGCTGCCCATTCGATCTCGACTCACCGACGAGGAAGTTGCCAAGTTCACAGCGCAGCAATTTCAATTTCCGGGCGTCGAGATCAAGGCCAGGTTGTTTCGCAACTATCCCTTTGGTCATTTGGGCAGCCACGTCGTGGGCTACATCGGTCGCATCAACCAAAAAGAAAAAGAGCAACTTGAAGAAAGCGACGAAGAAGCCAATTACCGTGGTACGCAGTACATTGGCAAACTGGGCGTCGAGCAACGTTACGAACGTGAATTGCACGGCATCACTGGTGTTCAAGAAGTAGAAACATCTGCCGGCGGACGAGCCGTCAGAAGGTTGGCCAGCAAGCCTGCAACGCCTGGTCAAAACGTGGTGCTCTCGATCGACATCAAATTGCAAAAGATGATTGAAGATCTCTACGGCGATCGGCGTGGGGCTTTGGTTGCGCTTGATCCTCGCACCGGTGAAATTTTGGCGTTTGTCAGCAAGCCCACTTTTGACCCCAACTTGTTTGTCGACGGCATTGACAGCGAGAGTTGGAAAATGCTCAGTGAGTCGATTGACAAACCGCTTCTCAATCGAGCCATGCGGGGCACCTATCCGCCTGGCTCCACCTACAAGCCCTTCATGGCGCTTGCTGCACTTGAAACAGGCAAACGCAGTGCCAGCGAAATCACCAACGACACCGGTTCTTGGACATATGGTGGTCACACCTTCAGAAGCCACGGCGATGGGGGTTTAGGGCCCGTCGACATGGTTCGCTCCATCGTGCTGTCTAGCAATGTTTATTACTACTCATTGGCTAACACCATGGGGGTCGACACCATCCATGACTTTATGAAGCCCCTGGGTTTCGGTCAAATCACTGGGCTCGATTTGCCCGGCGAACTGCGCGGCACCTTGCCCAGCACCGAATGGAAAAAGAAGACTTATAAAAAACCAGAACAGCAACGTTGGTATGGCGGTGAAACAATTTCCTTGGGCATTGGACAGGGCTACAACGCATTCACCATGTTGCAATTGGCCAATGCAACCGCCATTTTGGCCAACGGCGGTACCTCCCACAAACCTCGCTTGGTCATGGCCACCCAAGATCCCATACAGCGGGTCGATCGCTCGGTGATGAGCGATGCGCCTGTCAATTTGGGTTACAAGCCAGAACACGTGGAAGTGATCAAACAAGGCTTGATTGGTGTTGCCAAAGACGGCACCTCAGCCCGTGTGTTTGCAGGCACGCCCTATCAAAGCGCTGGCAAAACTGGCACAGCGCAAGCGGTGACCATTGGTCAAAAAGACAAGTACAACGCCAGCAAGCTGGAAGAGCATCAGCGCGACCATGCTTTGTACATGGCTTTTGCGCCTGCAGACAATCCGCAAATTGCCTTGGCCATCGTGGTAGAAAACGCAGGCTTTGGTGCAGCCCAAGCAGCGCCCATTGCCAGACGCGTTTTTGACTATTGGTTATTGGGCGACTATCCCAGCGTAGAAGACATCGAGGCCTCACAGAAAGGCCTGGCATCAACGCCCATTGGCAAACGCAGACGCAAAGAAGATATTCAGCTTGTGCCGAGTGAAGGCGTGGTGGGAGGCGTTAAAAATCGCTGATCAAGTGGTGCGGCTGGCGGGGATCGAACCCACGACCCTTGGCTTCGGAGGCCAATACTCTATCCACTGAGCTACAGCCGCGCCTGATTCATTGCTAACAGTAGCGGCCAATTATGGCATGCGCCCTCGCAATTCAGGGCTTGCCACGGCCAAGCGCTGGGTCTCGGAGGTTATAATCGAAAGTTGATTCCGATCAACCGGATACAGTTCTATAGAGATTCATTGAGGACGCTATGAGCGACAAAAGCCACGATCAAGCCCACGAAGACCACACTGGCCCGGTCAAAACCCCCAAGCAAATGTTGATGCTGAGCTTTGCCTCTTTCATCATTCCCGTTTTCATCATCATTGGCCTGGTGTACTACGTCACCTCTGCCAACAAAACAGCCCCCGGCGGTGACACTGAGCGTGCTGTTGCAGAGCGCATTCAAAAAGTAGGCATGGTTGAAGTGCGCGATGCCAATCGGCCCATGAAGGCCGGCCAAGAAGTGTACAAAGCCCAATGCGCTGCTTGCCACGATGCGGGTGCGGCTGGTGCACCTAAGTTTGCCGATGCAGGTGCCTGGGCGCCTCGCCTCAAAACAGGTTATGACGCTTTGGTCAACTCTGTGCTCAAAGGCAAGGGCGCCATGGGTGCCCAAGGTGGCGGCGATTACAGCGACCTGGAAATTGCCCGCGCAGTGGCTTACCTCACATCGTCCGCTGGTGGCAAGTTCAAAGAGCCAGAAGCTCCTGCTGCACCTGCTGAGAAAAAGTAATTCTGTTTTGCCAGCCCCCTTTTAAGCGGGCTTGCTTCAAAACCGCTCGATGAACGTGATGCGCGTCAGAGCGGTTTTTTATTGTCTTCTTGTGGGCTGAGGGTGAACCCAAATTGAGACGGCATGTCAAAGCAGTCGATGGTTTCTAAGGGCCAAAGATGGTTCTCCAAACCTTCTGCCGCCATGGCCACATCCAATGTGTGAAGCAAGCCAAAGCCCAAGTCCGTTTGAAAATACACCCGTCCCGTTTGGTCGGTAAAGCAAATTTGGGCTGATGCTTCTTGACCGGTTTGTGAGGTCAATTTGAAGTCAGATGACAAGCGCCAAACAAAAGGCGTGGCGGCCAACTCCACATAAACACGCTGCGGTCCATTTTGAAAATACCAAGCGCCCTTTGCATCGACAGCGTAATTGCGGTGAATGAATTCGATCAGTTTATCGTGTTGAAGCAACGAGCCCTTAGAGCCAGGTAGGCCACTTTGAAAACGCCCACATGCTTGCGCTTGGTCATCTCTGAGATACCAATGTCCGCGTTCATCCAAGCCCAACCAGCCAAAACAATGCGGCACATTGGGCCACTTGGTCATTGCTTGTTTGACAATATCGTCCATGGCTTAGATCTTAGGGGATGTGCTGCAAAAGCCATTGACCCACAGCCTGCGGCATGGCTTTCAAGTGTCCGGGCAATGCGCCGCTGGCAAACCCCACATGGCCCCCACCTGTTGGCTGCCACAGTTTTACGTGAGTGCTAACTTGCGCCTGCGTTGGTAAACTGCTTGATGGTATGAACGGATCGTTTTGAGCATTCAAAGCCAAAGCAGGTACAGCAACTTGGCCCATGAGGGGCAAAGCGGAGGCCCTCAACCAATAATCATCGGTGTTTTGAAAGCCATGCAAGGGCGCAGTGAACACATCGTCAAACTCGTACAAATCTTTGGCGGCCATCAATTTGTGTGCATCAAAGAGGCCAGGAAACTGCTTGAGTTTGGCCATGGCTTTGGGCTTCATGCTGCGCAAAAACATGCGCGTGTAAACCTGTCGATTAAAGCCTTCACCAATGGCTTTGCCGCTGGCTGTCAAATCTAAAGGTGAGCAAATGCTGGCGATGGCTTTCACAATTTGCTGTGCAGACTGACCATTCTCACCCGCCCAGCGCATCAAGGCATTGCCCCCCAACGACACGCCTGCCGCCACAATTCCAGGTCTGTTTTGTGCTTCTGCCTGTTGCTTGAAATGGCGCAGCAAATGGTCTACCTCCTCATGGTCACCCGAATGATATGCGCGGGGCATCACATTCAAAGTACCACTGCATCCTCTGAAGTGAGGCACCGCCACATCGCAGCCGTTTTGCAAACCCCAGTCGGCAAAAGCTTGCGCATAGTGGCTGCTTGAAGAGCCTTCGAGGCCGTGAAACAGCACCAGCAAAGGTCGCTTCGATGTCGCTCTATCGGCTTCACAAAAATCAACATCGACAAAGTCAGCGTCGGGCGTGGGCCAGCGTTCGCGCCGCCAATGCGGTGCAAAGACCTCAAACCTGCGCGACCACAAGGCTGGCCAAATGGTTTGCAAATGACCGCCAGGCAGCCAAGGGGGGGCTGAATAGTCTGTCAATGCAGTGTTGAAGGGCTGGAGGAAACTTCTGCAGGCGCATTGGGCGTACCCGGACTGGCGTGATGCGCCACCATGCGCCAACCCTGGGGCGTCTTGTGATACACGTTGGTGGCCAATACATAGGCCGTCTGCGGGCCATCGGGGCCCAGCACTTCAACCCGCTCAACCAAGTGGTGCATGGCACTGGCCAAGGATTCAACCTTGTGCACTTGCGTTGGATGCGCTTGAACCGTGCCATTGGCAAACATGGCTTCAAAGGTGGCGCGGATGGCACCAGCCCCAATGAGTCTTGGGCCTCCTGGGTGCACGCACACAATTTCCTCTTCGTCCGCCCAGCAAGCCATCAAACGCTCAATGTCGCCTTCTTTCAGTGCGTCATAAAAAGCCGCCTCGATGTCGTCAGGGTTGCCGCCCAATGTGGCCGCTTGAAGTTTGGCTTTGCGCATGGTGTCCTTAGAAGCAAAAAACCCGGCGTGCGCCGGGTTTCAAAAAACGAACAGCGCGTTCAACGCCATCATTTTATTTTTTAGTGCGGAACTTGCGCAAGGCCGCCAGTTGGGCAGCAAACACTGCCAACTCGCTTTGCGCACGCGCCATGTCGATTTCGGATTTGGCATTGCGAAGCGCGTCTTCTGCAGAAGCTTTTGCAGCGTTGGCTTTTTCTTCGTCCAAATCTTTACCGCGAATCGCAGTGTCTGACAGCACGGTCACGTGGTCGGGTTGCACTTCCAAAACGCCGCCAGCCACGAAGACAAACTCTTCGGTGCCATCGGTTTTTTCGATGCGAACAGAGCCAGCCTTGATGCGTGAAATCAACGGTGTATGACGGGGGTAAATGCCCAACTCGCCAGCCTCACCAGGCAATGCCACAAAACGGGCTTCGCCTGAGAAGATGGACTCTTCGGCACTGACCACATCAACGCGGATGGTGTTCATAGTTTGTTCCTTGAAAAGGGTTTACAAAAATGGCTTACGCCATTTTCTTGGCCTTTTCGAA
>JAJTGB010000094.1 GCA_021298995.1 Comamonadaceae bacterium
GGCATCATTGGCTTGGCCCAATACGCCAACGCCACCAAAGGCGATGGCAACTCCTTGATGGTCATGGGCGCTGTCATGTTGGGCGGCATCATCACTGGCAAACCGCCTGTGAGCCTCGACAAGGTCACCCCCATTGCTCGCCTCACCAGCGAATACAACGTGTTTGTGGTGCCGGCCAATTCACCGCTCAAAACCATGAAGGATGTGGTTGAGCAAATGAAAAAAGACCCTGGCAGCGTCAAGTGGGGCGGCGGTTCACGTGGCTCCACAGAGCACATCGCGGCGGCCATGTTGGCTCGCGAAGTGGGTGTCGATGCCACCAAGATCAACTATGTGCCATTCCGTGGCGGTGGTGAGGCTGTTGCAGCCATTTTGGGTGGCAATGTGACGGTGGGCGGCAGCGGTTATAGCGAATTCCAGCAGTACATTGAAACAGGCAAGATGCGCCCCATTGCGGTCACTTCTGCCAAGCGCCTGAAGGGCATCAACATCCCCACCATGATCGAGCAGGGTTACAACATCGACATTGGCAACTGGCGCGGCGTGTACGCACCTGCAGGTCTCACAAGCGCACAACGCAAGGCTCTGACCGACATGGTGTTGAAAGCCACCAAGTCCAAGTCTTGGGCTGAGTCTTTGGAAAAAAACAACTGGACACCCGCTTGGATGCCCAACCCAGAGTTTGACGATTTCGTAGACCGTGAGTTTGCAAGCTTGCGTGCCACCATGGTCAAGGCAGGCATGATCTGACCACCCGGACTCCCTCCCCCACTCAAGTTGGCATCGGCCTGTGCGGCTTGGTGCTGTCTTTGCTCATGATGTGGGGCGCTACCAGTATTTCGTCTGAAGCGGGCTACGCTGGCGTGGGACCCAATTTTTTACCTTGGGTGGTGGCCGTTTTTTTGGCGGCCTGCTCTGGGTACTTAATTTGGGAATCCGTCACGGGCGGCTACCGCAATATGCCAGAGCCCAGTGGTGCTGAAAAAGCCGACTGGCATGCATTTGCTTGGGTCTCGGCAGGCATTTTGGCCAATGCTGCACTGATCAATGTAGCGGGGTTTGTGCTCAGTTGTGCCATCTGTTTTATTTTGGCTGTCAGAGGCCTGCGTGTGTCACAAGGCGAGCCCGCTGGCAGTCTGTCGCAAACCCTCAAAGATTGCGTCTTGGGTTTTCTCATTGCCGCACCTGTGTTTTGGTTGTTCACCATGTTCTTGGCCATCAACTTGCCCAACCTCACTGGCACTCCTTGGCTTTGAGCCCAAGTTGAAAGCAACCCATGTTAGATACTTGGAACAACCTGCTCTCCGGCTTTGTCACAGCCGGAACGCCCATTAACCTGCTCTGGGCTTTTGTGGGCTGTGCTTTGGGTACCGCCATTGGCGTCCTACCCGGCTTAGGCCCCGCGGTCACGGTGGCCATGCTTTTGCCCATCACGGCACAAGTGGAGCCAACAGCTTCCATGATTTTTTTCGCTGGCATTTATTACGGTGCCATGTACGGCGGCTCAACCACTTCCATTTTGCTCAACACGCCGGGTGAAACAGGCACCATGGTCACAGCACTCGAAGGCTTCAAAATGGCCAAGAGTGGGCGCGCTGGCTCAGCCTTGGCCACAGCCGCCATTGGCTCTTTTGTGGCTGGCACCTTGGCCACCATTTTGGTCACCTTGTTTGCACCCGTGGTGGCTGAATTTGCAGTCAAGTTGGGCCCTCCAGAATATTTCTGCATGATGTTGTTGGCCTTTATCACTGTCAGTGCGGTGTTGGGGCAAAGCACGGTGCGGGGGCTGACGGCTTTGTTCATTGGCTTGGCCTTGGGCTTGGTTGGCATGGACCAAATTTCGGGGCAAGTTCGTTACACCGGCAACATTCCAGAATTCATGGACGGCATTGAAACCGTGCTAATTGCCGTAGGCTTGTTTGCTGTATCAGAGGTCATGTACAACGCGCTTTACGAAGGCAAAAGCAGCGCCGATATGAACCGCCTCACCAAGGCCCAAATGACGCCCTTGGAGTGGCGCAGGTCTTGGCCCGCTTGGCTTAGAGGCACGGCCATCGGCTTTCCATTTGGCACCATCCCAGCAGGCGGCTCCGAGATCCCTACTTTTTTAAGTTATGCCACCGAGAAAAAACTCTCCAATCACAAAGAAGAGTTTGGCACCACAGGTGCCATTGAAGGCGTGGCGGGCCCAGAAGCGGCCAACAACGCTGCGGTGACGGCCACCTTGGTGCCCTTGTTGACGCTGGGCATTCCTACCTCTGTGACTGCGGCCATTTTGTTGTCGGCCCTGCAAAACTACGGCATTCAAGCGGGCCCGCAATTGTTTCAAAACTCGTCCACTTTGGTCTGGGCTTTGATTGCGTCGCTCTACATTGGCAATGTGATGTTGTTGGTCTTGAATTTGCCGCTGGTGGGCTTGTGGGTCAAGTTGTTGAAAATTCCAAAGCCTCAGTTGTATGCAGGCATCTTAATTTTTGCAACGGTTGGTGTTTATGGCATGCGTCAAAGCAGCTTTGACCTGTTCATCATGTACGGCTTTGGCCTGCTTGGTACCCTCATGCGTCGCTACGATTTTCCTGTGGCGCCGGTCATTGTGGGCATGATCCTTGGGCCATTGGCGGAAGCACAAATGCGAAACGCCCTGTCCATTGGTGAAGGTCACTGGCGCGTGTTCTGGGATCGGCCCATGTCATTCACGCTGCTGAGCGTGGTGGCCATCTGCTTGCTGCTACCCCCCATTTGGTCGGCGTGGCAGCGCAGAAAATCAAAGGTCTAGCAAAGCTTTCATCAGGGCACTCAATCGAGTGCCTTTTTTTGCAAGATCCATCACCACACTGAAGTGATTGAGTCCCACCAAATCTTCACACACAGGCACCGTGCGAGGCCCCCAGGTTTGGTGAATCAGGCGGTTGTGGCGCAAAAATTCTGGGCTTTCATCAGCACCTGCCACCGTGTACAACACGCCCTTCTTGGGCTTGGGCCATAGCGCTGGGCTGGCCATTTGAGCGTGCTTGGCGGTGAGCTTCAAAGAGTCTTGCAAGAAAGGTGTTTTGCGCAAAGGTGTGAGGTCGTATAAACCGGAAATTGACAAAGCCTTTTGAATCCAATGCGCAGGAATTTGGGAGTCGACACGCTGCCAATCACAAGCCAACAGCATGGCGGCTAAATGCCCGCCCGCTGAATGGCCCGCAACCGTCACGTTTTGGGGATTGCCACCGTATTCGGCAATGTGGTGCCATGTCCAGGCCATGGCCTTGACCATTTGCAGCGCAATATCGGGAATGGTCACAGGCGCTTGCGGCGTGCCTGGGCAAAGTGCGTAATTGACCACCACCACACAAGCACCCATATCGTGCAAAGGGGGCGCGACAAAAGAGTGGTCTGCTTTGTCCAGGCTGCGCCAATAGCCACCGTGGATGAACACGACCACAGGCGCATTGGGCCGACTGGCAGGAAAAATGTCCAAGCTTTCATTGGGGCCATCGCCATAGGCGATGTTGAGTTGGCACTTGTAGGAGGCGCGCGCTTGGGCAGAGCTTTCAGCCCACAAGGCAAAGTGCTGGGCATGATCGGGCACCAACGCGCGGTTGTTGTACATGCTGTCGTACCAAGCAGCTGTTTTTGCACTCATGACCAGTCCTTCTTAAATTTTCATTTCTAAACGCAGTTGAATGTTTTGCCAATTGCGTGTTTGGGTGTTGGCAATTTCTGAAAAACCACTGCCAATAAAGCTTGTACCTGTGTGGTAGTCGCGAGGTGTGAGGTTGCTAATGGTCATTCGCAATGACGTGCTGGGTGAGTATCGCCACAAGCCATAGATGTCCACCACGCGCTTGGATCCTTGGTAAACCCACTGCTGCTCCGTGCGTCGGGTGGTGTAATCTGGATTGATGTTGATGTTGCCACCCATGGTCAGAGGCAACGCACGGACTCGGTAATCGGCACCCAAGTTGGCCGTCATGCTGGGCTGCTGATCCAAGCGGTTGTTGGGGCCCATGACATCGAGCACACGAGAACCAAAAAAGCTCAGGTTGCTGCGCACATCCACAGCTGGTGCTGAAGCCCAGACCTGATTCAGTCTGAATTTGGCCTCCAACTCCAAACCCTGCGTGATGGCATCACCCACATTTTGCGGACTTGAAACAAAGCGCCTTTGGCCGGGGGCCCAAACGGTGTCGTAGCGCTCGCTGGTGACATAGCGTATCAAATCGCTGATGTTGCGGCGAAACAAATTGGCACTGAGCACCCCACCTTCAGACAAATAACGTTCAACGGCAATGTCAATGCCAGTAGCCAATTCAGGCTTTAGGCCAGGGTTGCCAATGCGATCAGGGCGTGTGGGGCTGTTGGCTTCACGGGAGAGGGCTGTGCGCGCCACCAAGTTGAACAAGGTGGGCGTTTTGTAACTGCGCGTCAGGCTCATCCTGACCTGATCACGGCTGTCTGGCAGGGGTTTCCACACCGCGTGCATGAGTGGGGTCAAGACACCACTTTGATTGCGCTTCTCTCCCTCTTGGGTAATGCCCTCCGTGAGAATATTCTCGTAGCGAATACCTGCGTGAGCACGCCACTTTGGATTGACCGTCCACTCGTCTTGGGTATAGATGGCCCAGCGCTGTGTTCGTGCCCGCAAGTTGCCAGCATCGTCAGACACTTCGGCAATAGCCTCTTCTGTTCGGCGCACGCCTTCCAATTCAACGCCACTGACCAACTGATGTCCATTGCGCAAAACTTGGGTTAATTTGGCGTTCCACGATTGAGAAAGGTCCTTGAAACTTTGCGACTCTTGCATGGTGTTGAGCAAACCTGTGCTGCCTTGGGCCACTTGGTTGAACCGGCTGTTGAAATTGGACTCGCCAAGGCCAAACCTAAACTCAAATCGACTGTCGGCTGAGAACCTCTGATTCCATTGGCCATTCAACCTTGTCATGGCAAAGCGGGTGTTGTTGCTGGTCATGGCGCTGTCGATGGCATCGGGCTGAGTGATGCCGTTCAAAGACAGCTTCTCTGAAAGAGAGGTATTGCCCAAGCTACTAAATTCGGAATAAACCATGAAGGGCATTAAGACCAGCGTTCTGCCTTCTTGACCTCGCCACATGAGCCGCGCGTTGGCGTTGAGGCCTTGACGGTGTCCCAAACTGAGACTCTGACGTTCGCGCTGCGAAGACACGGCAGGCAGCCGACCCATGGCCTCCACCTCAGAATCTGTTTCGGTGAAGGCATCTTCCGATCGCCAAGAATTCATGGCGGAAACTGTCAAATTGCCATTCAAAGTTTCAGACTTGATGTTGTGAATCCAATTCACGCTATCAGAGCGATGACCATTTTCAAAAGAGGTACCAAGTCTCAAATCATCGGGATTGGCTTTCAGGCCTTCCCGCAAAATGATGTTGATGGTTCCGGCGATGGCCCGAGCGCCCGTTTCGGCGGTAGGGGCTCGCATGATTTCGACCTTTTCAACCATCTCTGGCGTGAGGGACTCAATGGAAAATCCCGGGGGTACGCGCTGGCCATCCAACAAAATTTGGGTATAGCCGCCACCCAATCCGCGCATGCGAATGCCACCGCCTCGCCCGGGTGCACCCTGAACCGTCACGCCCGGCAGGCGCTTGAGCACCTCACCCAAAGTGCTGTCGCCCTGTTTGTCCAATTCTTCACGGCCAATCACAATTTTGGCTGCTGTGGATTGTCTGCGTTCTTCGGTGACGTTGTCTCGGTTGGTCTTGATTTCTACGCGACCCATGTCTTGAGCAGGCGTACTTGACGGAGCGGTTTGCGCCGCAGCCAAACTCGAGAAAAAAGAAAATAATGCCAGCGTGGCAGGAGATTTGATTTTCATAATCCCTATTTTGACAGGGAAATGCTGACGCAATGTGAACGGTTCATTCACAAGCGAAGAACGATCAGCCCAGTTCTAGGCTGCTTGATGGGGTTTGGGGGGCTTTATTCGCCAGCTTTGAACAAAGCAGCCACTTTTCGTTTGGGCTTGATGTTGGCAGACAGACCAGGACGGCTTGCAACAGTTTTGGCGCTGGCCTCCCAAGAAGCGGCACTGGCTTGCTCAGCCGTAGGCGCTTCGTAGGGCTTTTCAAAGAAGGGGTCTCTGGAAGCTTGAGCAGGCCTAAAACTGCTGCGGCGATCGCGGGACTCTTCGGTATCGCGTTGTCTGTCAAAGCCGCGTTCGGGGCGACGCTCTTCACGCCGATCTTCACGCCGATCATCTCTTCGATCTTCCCGCCTGTCATCTCGGCGGCCGTCATTGGCGCGTGACCGATCATCTTCCAGGGGGTAGTTTTCAACTTCCAATTTGGTTTTGATGAGCTTTTCGATGTCGGACACCAAGCGCGTGTCAGACGGCGAAACCAGCGTGACGGCCAAGCCAGAAGCACCTGCACGGCCTGTGCGTCCAATGCGGTGGACATAATCTTCGGCATTGAAGGGCACATCAAAATTGAACACCGCGGGCACATCTTTGATATCTAGGCCACGAGCGGCTACATCGGTACACACCAACAAATCGACCTCGCCTTGTTTGAAGGCTTCGAGTGCCTTCAAGCGTTCGTCTTGAGTTTTGTCGCCATGCAGTGCAGCAGTTTTGAGGCCTTCGCGCTCCAAAGACCGCGCCAAGCGACCACAACCGAGCTTGCTGTTCACAAAAATAAAGGCCTGCTTGATACCGCGCTGATTGAGCACAGCCTTGACCACGCGGCGTTTGTCGTCGTCTTGGGCCGCATAAAAACGCTGCTCGACGGTAGAGGCGGTTTGATTGGGACGAGCCACCTCGATGGTGATGGGGTCTTGCAAGTAGCTGCCTGCCAGACGCTTGATTTCGGGCGAGAAGGTGGCCGAAAACAAGAGCGTGGTGCGCTGCTTGGGCAAGAAACTCAAGATGCGTTGCAAGTCAGGCAAAAAACCAATGTCGAGCATGCGGTCGGCTTCATCGAGCACCACATATTCCACCTGATTGAGCACGGCGTTCTTGGCTTCAATGTGATCGAGCAAGCGCCCAGGCGTGGCCACGAGAATTTCAACGCCTTTTTTGAGCTCGAGGGTTTGCGGCTTCATGTCCATACCGCCAAACACCACCGCACTGCGCATTTGGGTGTATTTGGCGTACAACTTGATTTGCTGCGCCACTTGGTCTGCCAATTCGCGGGTGGGCAAGAGCACCAAAGCTCGAACCGGGTGGCGTGCTGGCGAAGTGGAGGTGTTTTCGTGCTTGAGCAAACGCTGCAGCAAGGGCAGCGAAAAAGCGGCCGTTTTGCCAGTTCCTGTTTGCGCAGCACCCATGACGTCTTTCCCCGTCAAAACCACAGGAATGGCCTGGGCTTGAATGGGGGTCATGGATTCGTAGCCCATTTCGGCTACGGCTCGTGCCAGCGGTTCAGCCAGCGATAGATTTGAAAAAGAGGCGGTCATTAACCCGCTATTGTCGCACTTTAAGTCTTGGGCAAGGTCACACCCACTTGACCCTGGTATTTTCCGCCCCGATCCTTGTAGCTGGTCTCGCAAACCTCGTCGCTTTCAAAGAACAAGACCTGAGCACAGCCCTCCCCTGCATAAATCTTGGCTGGCAGGGGGGTGGTGTTGCTGAATTCAAGGGTCACGTAGCCCTCCCATTCAGGCTCAAAGGGGGTGACGTTGACGATGATGCCGCAGCGCGCATACGTGCTTTTGCCCAGACAAATGGTGAGGACATTGCGGGGAATTCGGAAATATTCCATGGTGCGCGCCAAAGCGAAGCTGTTGGGGGGAATCACGCAAACATCGGAGTGGATGTCGACAAAGCTCTTTTCGTCGAAATTTTTGGGGTCGACCACGGTGCTGTAGATGTTGGTAAACACCTTGAATTCGGGAGCGCATCGAATGTCGTAGCCATAGCTGGAGGTGCCATAACTCACAATTTTTTCGCCAGCGGCGTTTTTTCGAACTTGTCCAGGCTCAAAGGGCTCGATCATGCCGTGCTCTTCGGCCATGCGGCGGATCCATTTGTCGCTTTTGATGCTCATCGCTCAGTCTTTCCAATGGTCATTGAATTCGAAAGTGCTTGAGAGTGTCAAAATCAAAGGATTTACAGCTTAATCCAAAGCAAGCAAAAACGAGCTCGGCTAAACTTTCCCCTAAATCAAACTTACAACGAGACACGCCATGAAAAGACGCACCCTCCTCCAAGCCAGTCCTTTGTTGCTGGGCTTAGGCAACGCTCAGGCTCAAGCCACTTTTCCCTCCAAAACCATTCGTTACATCGTACCCGTGGCTGCTGGCGGCGGCTCCGACATGGTGGGACGCGCACTGTGTGAGCGTTGGGCCAAGGTCCTGGGACAATCTGTGGTGGTCGACAACATTGGCGGCGGCGGCGGGGTCATTGCGTCTCAAAATACAGCGCGGGCACCCGCCGACGGCTACACCCTCATGCAAGGCTATGTGGCCACGCATGGCACGGCACCCGCCACGCGCAAGTTGCCCTATGACGCAGAAAAAGACTTTACGCCGATAGGCATGATTGGCAGCACGCCTAATGTGCTGTGCATCAATACCAGCTTGCCATCGCAAAATTTCAAGGCGTTCTTGGATTATGTGAAACAAAACCCTGGCCGCTTGTCTTACGGTTCTGCGGGCGCAGGCTCTTTGACGCACCTTGCTGCTGAGCTTTTCAAACTGCAAACCAACAGCTTCATGGTGCATATCCCCTACCGAGGAATTGCACCCGCCATCACCGACCTGATTGGTGGCCAAACTCAATTGATGTTCCCTGGCTTGGCGGCTGCTTTGCCTCACATCCGAAGCGGCAGAATTCGGGCCTTGGCCGTCACAGGTACCAAGCGGCATCCACAAGTGAAAGACATTCCCACTTTGGAAGAAATGGGTCTGAAAGGCTTTGATGCGCAACAATGGTATGGCGTGGTGGGACCTGCCAACATGCCGGCCCCCATTGTCAAAGTTCTCAATGATGCATTGCTGAACGTTTTGGCTCAGCCTGATTTCAAAGAAAAGCTCAGCTCGGAAGCCGTCGAGCTAATGCCCATGAGACCTGCTGAATTTGCGGCCTACATGAAGGCTGACCTTGCACGTTGGACCCAACTGGCGAAGACTCGAAACATTCAACTCGACAGCTAAACGGCCACCACACCCACAAAAAAGCCTGCGCTAAACGCAGGCTTTTTTGTTGGCGAACGCGGGAGTATCAAGGGGCGATTTTGCCCACCAAGCCCGCTACGCCATAGTTCATGTTGAGAATCTCGGCATCGCTGAGTTTCTGACCCCCAGCCACCAAAACTTTGCCGTCTTGATCCGAAAAAGGTCCTTGAAAAGGATGCCGCTTGCCAGACACAATGTCCTTTTGAATTTGCACAACTTCATCACGCACTTTGGCTGGTAACTTGGGTCCAAAATCGCCCACGCGAACCATGCCCTCCTTCAAGCCGCCCCAAACTTGGCCGGTTTGCCATTGACCTTTTTGAACATCGGTCACGCGCTGTGCGTAGTAGCGGCCCCATTCGTGCGTGACGGCCATCAACTGTGCATCTGGCGCCACTTTGCGCATGTCAGAGTGGTAGGCAATGGCCAGCTTGCCACGCTCTTGCGCTGCCACCATGACCGCGTTGGAAGCTGTGTGAAAGCTGATGACATCGACGGCCTGATTGAACAATGCAAATGCGGCATCGCGTTCTTTGGCCGGGTCAAACCATGAGTTCAACCAAACCACTTTGACCTGTGCTTGGGGATTCACAGAGCGCATGCCCAGCGTGAACGCATTGAGGCCCTGCAAAACCTCTGGGATGGGAAAGCCTGCCACATACCCAGCCACATTCGATTTCGTCATGCGGCCTGCCGCCACGCCGGCCAAATAGCGACCCTCGTAATAGCGCGCATTGGCCACCGCAACATTCGCACTGGTTTTGTAACCCGTGATGGATTCAAATTTCACATTTGGAAACTCTTTAGCCACTTTGAGCGTCGGCTCCATATAGCCAAAGCTGGTGGTGAAAATGATGTTGTGGCCTTGTTGGGCCAAGTCTCGAACCACACGCTCCGAGTCGGCACCTTCGGCGACGTTCTCGACAATGGTGGTTTTGACACCTGCACCCAGGGATTTTTCAACTGCCTTGCGGGCTTGATCGTGCTGATGGGTCCAGCCTGCATCAAACACAGGGGTGACATACACAAAAGCTGCTTTGACAGGGCCTGTCAACCCGCTTGAGGGTGCTGACTTGGAAGGCTCTGCGGCAGAGTTTGAAACGGAAAATAAAAAGCAAGCGGCCGCGATCACGGCAGCGAGGTTTTTGTACATGGTAGTCCTCTACATGACGCCGGTTGAAGAGATTAAATACCCGCCGGTGTTCGAATATTTGAACGCTATTCTAAAGCAAGGTGTATAAAGTTGGATTAATCACTCCATTCAAACGATTCACCATGCGCCTTCGCCTGCTTCAACTTACCCTTCTTTCAGCTACTTTATTGAGCCCATTCTGGGCCGTGGCACAAACTCAGGCCTCGCCGGCGGCCAATGCGGCCCAACCCGCAGCAGGCATGCTCAAACCCATGGCACAAGTTGAAGGCATTACAGAATTCCGCCTGCCCAATGGCCTTCGCGTGTTGTTGGCACCCGATGCGTCCAAACCCACCACCACCGTCAACATCACTTACTTGGTGGGTAGCCGTCATGAAAACTATGGTGAAACGGGTATGGCCCACTTGCTTGAGCACTTGGTCTTCAAAGGCACTCCCACTCGCGGCAACATCATGCAGGAGTTGGGCAAACGCGGCATGGACTTCAACGGGACAACTTTTTACGACCGTACCAATTACTTTCAAACATTTCCAGCCAATCCCGACAATTTGAAATGGGCCATCGAGATGGAAGCCGATCGAATGATCAACAGCTTCATCGCCAAGAAAGATTTAGACACTGAATTTTCTGTGGTGCGCAACGAAATGGAAAGTGGTGAAAACAATCCCCACATGACGCTTTGGCAACGCATGACGGCCGCGGCCTTCGACTGGCACAACTACGGCAAAACCACCATTGGCGCGCGCACGGATGTGGAGAACGTGAAAATTGAAAACTTGCAAAATTTCTATCGCAAGTATTACCAGCCAGACAACGCGATCTTGTTGGTGGCAGGCAAATTTGACGTTGCGGCAACCTTGAATCTGATTCAACAAGTGTTTGGCGCCATTCCCAAACCCACTCGCACGCTGAGTGCCACCTACACACAAGACCCCGCGCAAGACGGCAGCAGAGAAGTCAATGTTCGCCGAATTGGCGACATACAGCTTTCAGCTGTTTTGTATCACACCGCTCCCGGTAGCCACAAAGATGCCGCGGCCATGGCCGCATTGAGTGAGGTATTGGCAAGCACCCCAAATGGTCGTCTGCATCAAAGCCTGATCGAGAAAAAGTTGGCGGTGAATGTCAATCCTTGGAATTTTGACCTGGCAGAGCGTGGCTATGTGGTCTTCATGGCTGAGTTGAACAAAACTCAAAGCTTGCAAGAGGCGAGAAAAGTTTTGCTCGCAGAACTTGAAGGGCTTCAGCAAAAGCCTGTCACTGAGGCCGAACTCAAGCGCGCCAAAGCAAGTTTGCTCAGTGAAATTGACAAGACCATCAACGACCCCCAAAGGTTGGCCATTCAACTTTCAGAATCTATTGCCAATGGCGATTGGCGGCTTTTCTTTTTACACCGCGATCGAATTGAAGCCCTGACCCTTGCCGACCTGCAAGCAGCTGCCACCAACTATTTCAAAGAAAGCAATCGCACACTGGGCCAATTCATTCCAACCACGGCCCCCGACCGCGCGAAGTTTCCAGAGCCAGTGGATGTTGACAAATTGGTTGCTGATTACAAAGGCAAAGCAGCCGCCACGGAAGGCGAGGTGTTTGACATCAGCTTGGCCAACATTGAGAAACGCACACAGCGCCTGACGCTTGCCAGTGGCATGAAGCTCATTTTGACGCCCAAGAAAACGCGAGGCGAAACAGTGAGCGGCGTGCTGACACTTCGGTTTGGCGACCAAACTTCGCTGTTCAATCAAGCCAGCACGGCCAGTGTTGCCGCCAATTTGCTTTCACGTGGCGCAGGCGATTTACAACGCGCTCAAATTTCAGCCAAACTGGACGAATTGAAAACACAACTCGAAGTCAGTGGCGGCGGTCAAACCGTCACGGTTCGTTTTGATTCATTGCGGAAAAACTTGCCTGAGGTTCTCAATCTCATTCGCGATATTTTGCGCAAACCTCAGTTCAGCCAAAAGGAATTTGATTTGTTGATTCAAGAAAGCATTGCAGGCCTTGAAAGTCAACGCAGCGAACCCAATGCCATGGGCTCTTTGGCCATGGCACTGGCACTCGACACATACCCCAAAGGCGACATCCGCGCTGCACGCAGCCTAGATGAGTCTATAGCCGCATTGAAAGCGGTGAAGTTAGACGAGGTGAAGCAATTTCACAGCGGCTTCTATGGTGTGAGCAACAGTGAGTTTGCCTTGGTAGGCGACTTCGACAGCGCGGCTTCGCAAGCGCAAATTGGCCAACTGTTCAACGACTGGAAGAGCCCCAAGCCCTATGCTCGACTCAAAGCCGACCCCAAAAATCCCAAAGCTTCTGTCATTCAACTTGAAGCCCCCGACAAGTCCAATGCCTTCTTTGTAGCGGGCTTGCCCGTGCCACTGCAAGACAC
>JAJTGB010000095.1 GCA_021298995.1 Comamonadaceae bacterium
CGCAAATCTGCACAAAGCCAGGCATATTCAAGAGTCGCCCAATGCGCGAGCGCTTAACTCGCCGCTGATCGAACTATTGGGTGAAATATTGGAAAAAGGTCGGCTGTCGGGTGAATTCAGAGGCGGCATTGATCCGGTGCAGCTCTATGTGTCTATTGCGGCACTTTCCTATTTCTACTTATCCAACAACGCCACGCTGTCGACCATCTTCGGGCGCGACTTGATGAGCCCCAAAGCCAAGAGCGAGCGCCTGTCGCACATGTGCGAAGTGATCCTAGGGTATGTCCTGAGGAACTAGATTTGATAGCAGGTTGACGCTGGGCTTGAGTCGTTTCTAAAATGAATTATTCACTTATTGGTGAATTATCAAGTTCAATGCAGTGCTGCCTTTCCATGGGCGCGTGTGTTGTGGCTTGTCTTCATTGACTCACATTCAGGAGGCTTTATGACCCGTTCACGCCGCTTTGCGCTGGCTTTCATTGCATCCGTTGCGACCTTCACCACGGGGTCGGTGTTGGCCCAGGCTGCTTATCCAAGCAAACCCATCAAGGTGGTGGTGCCATTTCCTGCAGGCAGCACCACCGACATCATTGCCCGAGCCATTGCCGACAAGATGAGCCAAAGCATGGGTCAGCCTTTGGTCATTGACAACCGCGGCGGCGCCAGTGGCACCATTGGTCAGCAGGCGGTGGCCACATCAGCTGCAGACGGTTACACCATCATGGTTCATTCGTCCTCGCACACGGTCAGCCCATCCACATTTGCAAAGTTGCCGTTCGATACCTTGAACGATTTTGTGGGTGTGACGCCTATCTCCAGCACACCCAACGTGCTGGTCATGTCGCCTTCTAAAAATATCAAAACATTGCAAGAGTTGTTGACAGCGGCACGTGCCAAGCCAGGCAGTATGAACTTTGCCTCAGCGGGTCAGGGCAGTGCCACTCACTTGAATGCTGAAAAATTCAAATTGGCTGCCAAGATTGAAGCTACCAACATTCCTTTCAAGGGGTCCAGTGAAGCGATCACAGAAATCATTGCAGGCCGAGTCGACTACTACTTCTCACCCATTGCACCGGTCATTGGTCAAATTCGAAATGGTCAGTTGGTGCCCTTGGCTGTAGGTTCTTCAAAACGTGCCAGTGCTTTGCCGCAAGTTCCCACCACAGCCGAAGCGGGTGTGCCAGGCTCTGAATTCAACTTCTGGATTGGCATGATGGTGCCATCGAAAACACCTCGCGATATTGTCAATCGCTTGAATGACGAAGTGGTCAAAGCACTTGCAACACCAGAAGTGAAAGAGCGCTTCACCACATTGGGTGCCGATGCTTGGACCATGAAGCCAGAGCAATTTGACGCCTACATTCGCGACGAAATTAAGAGCAACGCCATCTTGGTAAAGGCCGCCGGTCTCTCGCCTGCGCCTTAATTGCCATCCAACACCTTCACCCTACAAACGCAAAAGAGATATTTATGGCAGTACAGAGACTTGGCATCATCATGCATGGCGTGACCGGACGCATGGGTATGAATCAACACTTGATTCGATCGATTGTGGCCATTCGCAATCAAGGTGGTGTGACATTGTCCAATGGTGACAAGGTGATGCCCGATCCCATTTTGATTGGACGCAATGCTGAAAAAATTGAAGCCTTGGCCAAAGCCAATGGCATCACGCGTTTCGGCACAGACCTTGATAAAGCGCTGGCCAACAAGGACGACACCGTTTTCTTTGATGCGGGTACCACGCAAATGCGCCCCACCTTGCTGGCCAAAGCCATTCAAGCGGGTAAGCATGTGTATTGCGAAAAGCCCATTGCTACCAATTTGAACGAAGCGGTTGAAATTGCGCGCCTGGCAGAAAAGTCGGGCGTCAAGCATGGCGCGGTGCAAGACAAGTTGTTCTTGCCCGGTTTGCGCAAACTCGACATGCTCAGAAAAGCAGGCTTCTTTGGCAAGATGCTCAGTGTGCGTATTGAGTTTGGTTATTGGGTGTTTGAAGGTGACCTTCAACCTATTCAACGTCCCAGCTGGAACTACCGCAAAGAAGATGGCGGCGGCATTATTCTCGACATGGTGTGCCACTGGCGTTATGTGTTGGACAACCTCTTTGGTGAAGTGCAATCGGTCTCTTGCTTGGGCGCCACACACATTCCAACACGTTGGGACGAGGCCAACAAAGCTTATGAGTGCACCGCCGATGACGCGGCCTATGCCACCTTTCAACTGAAAGGCCACCAAGGCGAGCACGTTGTGGCGCAAGTGAACAGCTCCTGGACCACGCGGGTCAACCGCGAAGACTTGGTCACTTTCCACGTGGATGGCACGCATGGCTCTGCCGTTGCGGGCTTGCAAGCATGCAAAGCCCAAAGCCGCGTCAACACGCCACGCCCTGTATGGAACCCCGATGTGAAGCAAACCATGACCTTCACAGACCAGTGGCAAGAGGTGCCCGATACGCAGTTCTACGACAACGGTTTCAAAATTCAGTGGGAACACTTTATTCGGCACATTGTGGAGAACGAACCGTACCGCTGGACTTTGCCGGAAGGCGCCAAAGGTGTTCAGCTGGTAGAGGCCGCCTTACAGTCTTGGCAAGAGCGTCGCTGGGTCGATGTAGCGCCCCTCAAAATTTAAGGCGCAGCATGACTCAACGCATTCAATTGCCCAACGCACAAGGCCAACTGGAGGCTTATGCCCTGGTGGGTGCTGCACCCGTCAAACCCAAATTGGGTGTGAAGTTCAACCGCATTGCTTATTCAGCCGCTCACGTGGTGTCCAATCCTTTGGCACTCCACGAGCCTTGGTTAGATTGCGCCGTTGACTGGGATGCCACCATTGCCTACCGACAACATTTGTGGAAGTTGGGCCTGGGTGTGGCCGAAGCCATGGACACAGCGCAGCGGGGCATGGGCCTAGATTGGCCTACATCGCTTACCCTTATACAGCGCTCGATTGATGCTTCCAAAGATGTGCCCGGTGCATTTTTGGCATCAGGCTGTGGTACCGATCATTTGAATTTAGACAGCGTTTCAACTGTCGACGAAGTGATTGCTGCTTATGAATTTCAAATGGAAGCCATTGAAAAGTTAGGCGGCAAGCTCATCATCATGGCCAGCCGTGCCTTGGCCAGAGTGGCCAAATCGCCTGCCGATTACGAACGTGTTTACGACAGAATTTTGAGTCAAGCCAAACAGCCCGTGTTGCTGCACTGGCTGGGCGACGTGTTCGATCCTGCACTCGCTGGCTATTGGGGCAACCCCGACACAGACAAAGCCATGGACACGGCCCTGGGCATCATTCAAGCGCATGCCCACAAAGTAGATGGCATCAAAATATCTTTGCTAGACAAAGACAAAGAAATTCAAATGCGACGCCGATTGCCAGCCAATGTTCGCATGTACACCGGTGACGATTTCAATTACGCCGAATTGATTGCAGGTGATGGTCAGGGTGAACACGTGATGCAACAGCAAAGCGATGCCTTGCTGGGAATTTTTGATGCCATTGCACCCGCAGCCAGCGCTGCCTTGGCCGAGTTGGCACAGGGCAATTTAGAAAAGTTTCACGCTATCTTGGGGCCCACCGTGCCGTTGTCGCGCCACATTTTCAAAGCACCCACACGTTTTTACAAAACAGGTGTGGTCTTCATGGCTTGGCTCAATGGCCATCAAAAACATTTCACCATGGTGGGCGGGCAGCAGAGCACCCGTTCTGTGATTCATTTGGCAGAGTTGTTCAAATTGGCCGATGCTGCCAATTTGTTGGAGCAACCCGATTTGGCTTTGCACCGTATGAAAACCATGTTGGCCATGCATGGCATTGAATGAATTGAAACCATATACCCAAGCTCAAAAATAAACAGGAGACATCATGAAAAAATTGACACACCACTTAACCCTTGTGAGCCTAGGCCTTGCTTCATGCTTTGGTTCTACCAACCTATGGGCACAAAGCGCTGCCAACTATCCAGACAAGCCAGTCAAGGTCATTATTCCTTTTCCTCCTGGCGGCACACTCGACAAAATTGGTCGCATGTTGGCCCTCAAAGTGGGCGAACAACTCGGCCAAAACTTTGTGGTCGAAAACCGTCCAGGCGGCAACGGCATCATTGGTGCGGATGTGGTTGCCAAGGCCAATGCTGACGGTTATACCTTGCTGTTCAATGCCAGTACGTTTGTCACAGCGCCCATGACCATGAAGTCGGTGCCCTACAAAGTACAAACCGATTTCACGCCCATTGCTTTCGTCGCTTCTGCGCCGCTGTCCATTGCGGTTAGCAATAAATTAGGTGTTACGGATGTCAAAGGACTGGCTGCTGCTGCCAAAGCCAATCCTGGAAAAATGAACTTTGCGGTGGGCTCCATTGGTTCTGCAGGTCATTTGTGCACCGTCAAATTGGAACAAGCTACCGGTACACAAATAACAGTCGTGCCCTACAAAGGAACTGGCCCAGCCATGACTGACTTGGTAGGCGGTCAAATTGAAGGCTTCATTGATCCTGTTTTGGGATCGGTTCAGTTTCACAGAAACGGCCAGCTCAAAGTGGTGGGCGTCACCTCTAGCAAGCGTTTGCCCAATTTGCCAGATGTTGCTACCGTGTCTGAAACCATTCCAGATTTTCAGTGTTCTAGTTGGTACGGTTTGTGGGGCCCTAGCAAACTGCCTGCAGACATGGTTCAAAAACTCAATGCGGCAGTCAACAAAGCTTTGACAGGTGAAATGCGAGATCGCCTAATTGCAGACGGCATTGTGCCTGCAGGTGGCAGTGCTGCTGAGTTTGCAAAATTCCAAGCTGATGACATTGCTATCTCCGGCAAAATCATTGCCGACAAGAAAATTGCAGTGGAATAACCCTCTTCATGCCAGAAATGCTTTCACCTTGCGCCATTGTCACTGGCACCAGTTCTGGCATTGGTCAAGCCATTGCGTTAAAGCTTTTGAGTGAAGGCTGGCATGTGCACGGGCTGGATGTTGCAGCCTCCAAACTTCATCATGCCCAATTTTCTTCATGGACACTCGACTTGACGAAACCGGGTGATTTAGAAGGTGCCTTGGATCAAATTGTGTCCAATCACCTTCCGCAAGTGTTGGTGCATGCGGCGGGTGTCTTGAGGGTGGGAAGTTTAGGTGCACTCGATATGCAGGCGGGTCAACTGATGTGGCAACTGCACGTTGAAGTGGCTACCAGATTGGCCAATCGCATTCTCCCCATCATGAAACATGCACGCCGTGGCCGCATGATTTTGGTGGGCAGTCGTGTCTCAGGTGGTATTGCGGGCAGAAGTCAGTATGCCGCTACCAAGGCGGCTATCTTGTCTTTGGCCAGAAGCTGGGCTGCAGAAAGCATTGGAGAGGGTGTGACGGTCAATGTGGTGTCGCCTGCTGCTACTGATACGCCTATGCTGAAAGATCCTGCTCGTGTTGACACGACACCACGCTTGCCACCCATAGGTCGTTTGATTCAACCGGACGAAGTGGCTGCATTGGTAGCTTTTTTAACGCGCCCTGAGGCTGCCGCCATTACGGGTCAAGACATTGCCATTTGCGGTGGCGCTTCAGTGTCTAGGTGATTAATTTGAGCTTTCAACTGAAGAGTACCTCCGCATGAATACCTCTTCAGTCTTTGTGCCCGATCAATGTGTTGGAATTGTTGGTTTGGGTTTGGTGGGCTCAGCCTTGGCCAAGCGATTAAAAACGGCTGGATATCAGTGCATCGGTTTTGATGTGCGCTTTGAAGCCATGGAGGTATTTGAAGCTGCTGGATTTAAAGCATGTGCGTCTGTTAACAGCATGCTCCATCAAACCAATACCTTGGTACTTGCAGTATTCGATACTTCAGGCGTTCTGGCTGTGGTTGAGCAAATTCAGGAACACAGAAAAAATCAAACAAGGCCATCCGTCATCACACTGATTGATTGCTCTACTGGCGACCCCATTAGGCTAGCCGAGTTGGCACATCAATTGTCTGCAGAAAGCATTCAATTCATTGAAGCACCTTTGTCAGGTTCCAGTGTGCAAATTGAAAACGGCCAAGCCACCTTGCTACTAGGCGGAGATGCTCAGCATATCGAAAGCCTGAGGCCTGTATTGAATGCGTTGGCCAAATCTCAAGTGCGTGTGGGTGGCGCGGGTATGGCGGCCAAAGCCAAGCTGGCAACCAATTTGGTCTTAGGTTTGAACCGAGCTGCATTGGCTGAGGGTATGGTCTTTGCGCAAACCTTGGGCATTCAACCAGAAACATTTCTACAACTGGTTTTGAATACGCCGGCCCGTTCTGAAGCTGCAGTGGTGAAGGGCGACATGATGGTCAAAGAACAGTTTGAACCACAGTCGCGCATTAGGCAGCATTTGAAGGATGTGCAACTGATGTTGGACATGGCAGATTTGAGTTCTCAAAATTTGCCACTTTCGCAGGTGCATGCACAATTGATGCGCAATGCCATTTCACAAGGCGATGGCGAGATGGACAACGCCGCCATCATTCGGCAAATTCGACGTGAAAAAACCCATTCACCCAACAAAAAATAAATCATGCGCGACTTCTCCAAGAACCATGAATGGCTTTCCATCAACACGGCCACAGTTAGAAAAAGCCGTGGCCAAGACCTGCCATTGACAGACATCATTGAAGCCTGTGTGAGTCGGGGCATTAACGCCATCTCGCCATGGCGCGACCAGGTGGCTGCCGTGGGCTTGAACACCGTTTCGAAGTTGGTCAAGACACATGGCTTGAAACTCTCGGGGTATTGCCGCGGCGGTATGTTTCCTGCCGCCACTGCTGCTGGCATTCAAGCAGCAGATGCCGACAATCGCCAAGCGGTAGATGAAGCGTGCGAGCTCAATGCACCTTGCTTGGTATTGGTGGTGGGAGGCTTGCCTGGCGCTTTGGCAGGACAAGCCGCGCATAAAAACATCCAGCAGTCACGCGATCAAGTGTTTGAGGGCATTGAAAAATTATTGGCTTATGCCAAGTCGTGCAACATGCCATTGGCCATTGAACCGCTGCATCCCATGTATGCCGCAGACCGTGCTTGCATCAATACGCTAGAGCAAGCCTTGGATGTGTGTGACAAACTAGACCCTTTACAAACTGGCGCTTTGGGGGTGGCGGTGGACGTGTATCACGTGTGGTGGGACCCCAAACTTCAGCAGCAAATTGAACGTGCTGGTCAGAAAAGAATATTGGCCTTCCATGTTTGTGACTGGCTAACACCTACTCGTGATTTACTGAACGACCGCGGCATGATGGGGGATGGGGTGATTGATATCCCCAAAATCAGGGGCTGGGTCGAGGCCCAAGGCTTTCAGGGCTTTAGCGAGGTTGAGATCTTTTCTACAGAGAATTGGTGGCAAAGAGACCATTCTGAGGTGCTTGAGACCTGTATTGCGAGGCATCGGAGTGCTGTTTGAGTGCCTTACAATGACGCCCAAGGGCCTATAGCTCAGTTGGTTAGAGCAGAGGACTCATAAACAAGTTAAGAACTTAAGTTGTCTATAAATCCTCAATAGAATCAACAGGTTACAGCTCCTCAGTTGTCAAAATTTGCTTCCACACCGCTTCCACACTTTGCTGAAAATTTAAGCAGCATTTTTGGGGTCGAAAAGGGGCAAAGTACAATCAGTTTTTCGGGCCTATAGCTCAGTTGGTTAGAGCAGAGGACTTAAAGAGCAGGTGACCTAAAACATCAAAAATGTCATGGTCATTTGCCGTTGGGTTGCATGCGGGTAAGTTAACTCTGCTGGCATGTAGAACTACTCAAATTCGGGGAAGCCTGTGCTGTTAGCAGCGTGGTAATCCCGAGCCAAGCCCAGTAGCAATGCTGGGAAGGTGTAGAGACTGTACGGGTAGGTCGTAAAGACAAGAGACAGTCCAGACTACAAACTGGAAACAGGCAGCGGGTAGGTCGTAAAGACAAGAGACAGTCCAGACTACAAACTGGAAACAGGCAGCGAAAGCTGTAGTAGTAAGCATAATCCTTTGGTCCCAGGTTCAAGTCCTGGTGGGCCCACCAATAGTGAAAGCCACTGATTTCGGTCAGTGGCTTTTTTTACTTAAATTACTGATTCCAATTAAGGCTCATATGACTCATTTTCATCTATGGGATCGACACATGGGCCAGACCATACATTACGTTTAATTGCAGTTCCATTACTGCAGATGCGTAACGATTGAAAATAAACGTACCGTCCCTTTTCATTTGCACAGCATGCAATCTCAACCCAACCTTTTTTGATATGTGGAGATAGACGACGGCTTAACTCCTCGAGACTATAGGGAGCTGAAGTTACACTAGACATTTGATCTAATATGCTGTCGTCAGCTTCGCTGGCGTTGTATGTAGTCCATGTGCCATCGTTGTTACGCACATGTAAGAACTCATCAAACTCAGGAATGGCAACTGGATATTGAAGACGACTTGAAGTGATCCGTAAAGCATCATTTTCTTCTGAATACATCCAGTTTGCGTCATCATTGCACCAAATGAAGCTGTTTAATTCTTGAGTCAGCATTAAGGAATCAATGATGCAATCATTTGATTTTGAAAAAGTGATGGCCCCATAAGCGTCTGACATGATTAGTTCCTTTGTGAGTTAGTTTTAGTGAGAAATATTTCAAATTGAAATTCTTTAATTTCTGAGGTTATTGTAAATTTCTTTGCAATAAATTAAAACATGTAAAGAATTTACACTTATTACTTGTTAAGAAAAAATTGA
>JAJTGB010000096.1 GCA_021298995.1 Comamonadaceae bacterium
CAGCTGCGAACAGAAGTGTTGGTACTTGGAAATTTTCCGCACACCCAAAGTTGAGTAGTCAGGGTATAGGGGGCTGACGATTTCTGGTACCCCAGTATGAGGAAGCCCCCTATACCCTGACTGCTCAACGCCCCAGTATGAGGAAGCCCCCTATACCCTGGCGACTCAACGCCCCAATCAGTAGAAAATAGCCCTCTACGCTTGACCCGTAACTAAAAATTCAAGCGTCCGAACTTTTAGCAAAGCCTGATGCGCAATTGACTTTTGCGAATCAATGGCAATTCCATCCAACTTCAAATCTACTCGGTGAACTCGACCCCGTGCAAAAGATGATGGCAAGTTAGCGCGAACAGTGAGCGTGCCAGTTTGCAAATGAAGTTGCGCCTTTTTGACCAGAGGCAAGCCAGTCATGTACTCGCCATGCCCTGGATTAACCGGATAAATGCCCAAAGTAGCAAAGACCAACCAAGCACTCATCTGACCGCAGTCATCATTGCCGATCAATCCATTGGGGCTGTCTCGATAAAAGCTACGCGCAATGCGATCAACCAAAGCATGGCCCTTCCAAGGGGATGCGGTGAAAGCATACAACCAAGCAGCATGGTGACTCGGTTCATTGCCATGAGCGTTTTGGCCAATCAATGCTTCTTGGCCTAAATGTTTGTTAACCTGGCTTTGTCGTTGAAAATAATGATCAAGCCATCGTTCCATACCAAGGGATCCGCCCATCATTTTGCGCAGCCCAATGGGATCGTGCAATGCAGGCGTGAGAGTGTATTGCCAAGCGTTGGCTTCTGTGTAGTCGCCAGGATTGTTCAAGGGTGAAGTGGGTGTGTCGGGGTTGAATGGTTCCCGCCAACGACCTTGGCTGTCTCGACCCCGCATCACCCCAGTTTGTGCATCCCACAATTTTTGATAGCCTTTGGCCCTTTGAGCAAAGTGTTGTGCTGTTTCATTGTGTCCAAGCAAGCGCGCAACTCTTGCGACAGCATCGTCGCCGTAGCCATGCTCGAGTGTTTTAGACACAGCTTCACCGTTGGGTTCTAAGTCGAACGGCAAGTAGCCGTAGGTGTCGAGTAAATTCCAGCTGCGCTGCGCCCACTCGGGTGCTTGCGGTCTTGGTTTGCTAGATGTTTCGACCATTGCCTGCAAAGCGGTTGCATGATCAAAACCTTTAAAGTCTTTCGCAATGGCATCAGCAATGACGGGCAAAGCGGGGTTGCCAATCATGCAATAAGTTTCACGACCCCAAGCCGTCCAAAGCGGTAAAAAGCCTTGTTGCGAATGGTGCGCAAGAAGAGTTTGTAACATGCCGTCGACGCGCTCGGGCACGATAAGGGTTAACAAAGGATGCACTGCTCGAAAGGTATCCCACAAAGACAGCGTGCTGTAGTAATGTCCGCTTTGTGCTTGAATCACTTTGCCTTGCGGGCCGCGCACACGTCCATCGCGGTCAGCAATGTCGCTAGGGTGAATCAAAGCATGATAAAGCGCTGTATAAAAAATTCTTTTTTGTGCTAGAGGCGCTTCAATTTCAATGCGCCCTAACAAGCCGTTCCAAGCTTGCTGTGCCAGTTGCCTTGCCTCATCAAATTTCAGTTGCTTGGCTTCTTCTAAGTTGTGTTGAGCACCAGCTTCGTCTACGGTAGAAAGCGCAATGCGAGCCTCTAATTGGCGTGTAACATCGACTTCAAAAGTGAGCAGATAGCGCTGAGCGACATGCCCCACTGGCATGGGCAGTAGTTCGGCATGCAACGCAGGGCGATCAAATTGAACGACAAACGATGCTTGCCGCTCTACCCAAGCAACAGCATGAACTGTTCCTGCAATTTCACTTCTTTCAGGATTCAGTTTGGATTGCGCTTGCTTAACGCGATGGGCCTCATTGAAGTGCAAACCGTGTTGCAAATCAACCAATACCTGAACGCGACCAGGACGCTCAAAGGTATAGCGGTGCAAGGCCACACGCTGGGTGGCTGTGAGCTCAACCTGCACCTGATGTTGCGGCAGGCGAACACTGTAATAACCGGGCTCTGCCACTTCGCTTCGCTTGGCTTTGCGCGCTGCAAAAGTGTGGGTATTGGCTTGCCAAGTTTGTCCTTGTCTTGGCATCAAAAGAACATCGCCCAGATCTGGAATGCCTGCGCCACTGATGTGCGTGTTGGAGAACCCCAAAATTTGCTGGTTTTTAAATTGATAGCCGCTGGTGTAGTCCCAGCCTCTGTCAGCGTTGTCGGGGCTAGGTGCCACCATGCCAAAGGGCATGACTGCGCCGGGAAAAGTGTGGCCTGTGCCATCAGTGCCTACAAAGGGGTTGACGTAAGTTGTCCATTGCTTGCTTGTCAATCGCTCTGGGCTTGACTTTGCCGCTAGCGTTGACCACGGCACGCTGGCAGCGAAGGGTACGCCCATGATCAAACGACGGCGTAAATTTGAAAATGGTTTCATGTGACGTAATTTTTCTGAAGGCGTTACTTCGAGGTGCTTTGTTTCAGCGTGCGTGAAAAAAATCTCAATGAGTCAGCCAGGTGAGTTCGCCAGTATGGCCATTCGTGCCCCCCTTCAAATTCTTCGTACTCATGCGCAATGCCCAATTCAAGAAGCGATTGGTGAAGTTGCTGGTTAGCCTTGAGAAAAATATCAGACTGTCCACAATCAAATCGCAAGGCAGGCAATTTTCCTTGTGCTGATTTCAACGCTTCCAATACTGAACAGCTGGTGGCATCCGTTGACCATTCTTCACGCGACTCCTCTATCAGTGCGTCAAGTTGCGAAATTTCCGTTAAGGCGGAGTGTCCCGATGCAGCTTGATAGCGATCGGGATAAATGCCTGCCAATCGCAGCGCAGCAAATCCGCCCATGCTCAAACCCGCAATGAAGTGCTTGGATTGCTGGCTGCAAGAAGGACATGTTTGTGCGGCAATTTCCGGCACTTCTTCCACAATCCATTTTTCAAAATTTTGCTGCAAATGAGCGTGTGTATGCGCCACATAACCCGACCCATCACCCCACAAGCCATCACTGGGCATGACCAAGACCATGGGGCTGATTTGACCTTGTTGCATGAGTTCTGCTGCAAGCAGGTGGGCGCCACCTTGGTACGCCCAAGACCAGTGTGAGCCATAAACACCGTGCAGCAGCGTCACGATGGGCAGATGGCGTAAATGGCCAAACTCAGCTGGAAGAAAGATCGTGACATCTGCCCGCTGCTTTAACGCGGATGATTTCACGGTGACACATTGCAAACCGCTTGGCATCAAGGTGGGGTCTGATTTCTCAAGGGTTCTAAACTTCATGGTGCGTCCTTGTCGAAGACGATAACGCCTTTGATGTTGTTGCCAGCCAGCATGTCGTTCAATGCGTCTTGCAATTGAGGTAGTGAGTAGTGACGCGTGACCATGCTGGCCACATCCAGCTGTCCTTCTTCAATCCAACGCAACAATTTTGGAAAATCTCGCGAGGGATGGCAGCCGCCATACAAGGGTGTCAAATACCGTTTGTCCCACCAGAAGTCGAGCATCGATGCACTCACTTCACCGTGCGCGCCAGACAATTGCAATGCGTTGCCACCATGTCGGATGAACTTCAAAGGCGCAAATGCCAAATGGTGTCGCCCGGTAGCTTCAAACGCATGATCTACACCCCGCTCATTTGTCAGGGTGCGCACATGCTTCACTGTATTTTCAAAATTGTGATCGTCATCCGCAATCTGCCACGTGTGTGTTGCACCCATGTGGCTTGCACGTTCTAGACTCTCAGCTCGTTTGTCTAACGCGATGATGGTTTTGGCGCCCGCAATGCGTGCGCCTTGGACGACGGAAAGGCCCACGCCGCCGCACCCCAGTACCACCACACTGTCACCTGCTTGAACATGGGCACTGTTAATGACGGAGCCGACGCCTGTCATGACCGCGCAACCCAAGATGCATGCCTCTGTCATTGACAATGGAGACGGCAATGGTGTGAGGGCTTCAGCACGTACCAAGGTGTACTCAGAAAAAGTGCCTAAATTAAACGAGCGCCGAATGTCTTGCTTGTTCCAAACAGTGTGAGGTGAATCAACAGAGGGTGATTCTTTCGATAGACCTTGAGTGCGATCGCACAAGTGGCCCTGCGTATGCTGACAAGGCGAGCAGTGCCCACAGGGAATAGCCCAGTTAAGCAGTACGGGTTGTCCAATGTTGAAGCCACTGACCTGGGGTCCAATCGACTCGATCCAGCCTGCCCCTTCATGCCCTAAAACCAGAGGCCCTTCCCATGCCAACGATTGATGATCGGTATGACAAACCCCCGCTGCTGCCATGCGAACCCTGACTTCTGAACCAACGGGATCTCGCACTTCGGTGTTTTCGATCACAAACCTACCATGGCCATCGCTGATGGCAGCCAGGGAAGAGATTGAATTGATCATGGAGTGAAGTTGAGGTGTGAAGCGCTGGGGTATCAATAGGTCAATTTAGCGTGAGTAAAGAAGGGGATTCTTCGCACTGTTCGCTAAGTTGCCTGGAAGAATACCGGGACACCATTGGGCGGCATCGTTGGCTTGAATAGGGCTAAGGGCGGGTTGCAGTTTCATTTGGCTGTCCATGTAGATGATGGTCATGACCGAGCGTGGCTGTGTTGATACATTGGCCCCTGCTTTGTGAAATGTCCAGCCTAAATGAAAACTCACTTCGCCCAGTTCAAAAGGGGTGGACACAAAATTCAAACCATGGCGCGCCATGTTGGCAGTGATTTTGTCTTCGCTTTCATCCGAAATACCCAAGTCGCGCCCAAACTCTACGGACTGACTGCGCGCATAAAAACCGAGGGGCCCCATGTCATTGGGCACAGCCTGAAGGGGGATCCATGCAGTGATGGTGCGATCGCTGCTTAAGGGCCAGTAATACTGATCTGCGTGCGCAGGCGTGATGCCGCCGCCCGGCTCTTTGTAAAGTGATTGATCGTGGTACAAGCGAACGCCCTCGATTTCTAGCAACTCTGCCGCTATGCGCGCCAAACGTTTGCCGTTCACAAATTCATTGACCCTGGGTGAGTGCTCCCACAAGTTCATCACTTGCAAAAATGCCTTGTCATAAGTACTGCGCTCGGCAAGGGGCTTGTGTTGTGTGTTGAGCTCAATGGTCAGCCGAGTGATCTCTGAGCCGTAATAAGCAAGCGTCTGTGCATCCAAGACATCTTTGAGTTTGATGTAGCCATCGTGCCGAAACTGATCGATCTGTGCCTGTGTCAGGTGATATGCAGAGTTGAGGTTCATAGAATGAATGCCTGGGTTAGTTGGCTTGTATGGTGAAAAGTATCGTGAAATTCCTACTTGTGTTGTGAGCCGCCACCGACCAAAATTAACTCTAAATTGACGCAGATTGAATAAATTATCAAGCATGAAGGTATTTAAAGAGCGAGTTGTGCATCCGCATGAGTCTTTTCGATTCATGCACATGAAGCTCGATTGTCTCAATGGCGAGCGCCATCGGCATTCGCAAGCGGAGTTAACTTGGGTGGCGCAGGGCGCAGGTTTGCGCTTTGTGGGAGGCAGTGCTGCACCCTTTGAAGCCGGTGACTTGGTGTTGGTCGGGCCTGACATTCCCCACGTCTGGATCAGTCATCCTGGGGATCTGGGCAAAGTGCATGAATTCAGTGTGGTTCAGTTTCCGGTTGACTTGCTTCAGTCTGTTGCTGTTCCAGAATGGAGTGCTGTTGGCGAATTGATGCGCAAAGCCGCTATGGGCTTGGTCATTCATGAGCCTGTCCGCCATCAAGTTCAGGGCTTGATGGTGCGCATGCAGGCTGAGCAAGGGCTAAAACGACTGGCGTTTCTAATTGAAATTTTGGGCTTATTGATTGAGCATCCACAGTCACTGAAGACCTTGTCATCAGCAGGTGGGCTTTCGGCGAATGGTCGCGACAGTGATCAAACCGATCGTCGGATTGACAGAGTTGTGCGCTGGATTCACGAGCACCTTTCGCAAAACCTGAGTATTGAAGATGCTGCCGCCAAAGTTCATGTCAGCCCTGCTGCATTCAGTCGATTTTTCAGGCGCAGCCTTGGTAAAACATTCACTGAGTATGTGAACGATTTGCGCTGCACAGAGGCCGCCATACAGTTGCGAAAGACAGATAAGCCCATTGCCACAGTTGCTGAGGATTGTGGCTTTACCACGCTGTCCCACTTCAACCGACAATTTTTATTGCGCCATGGTCAAACACCTAGACAATACCGAAAGGCAAGCTAGTGAGTCCAAGCTTTTCTGCGTATGCGTGCAAGGCGTTTTTCCAGTCGAGTCACAGCTTCCTCACCATTCATGCGTCCCGACAAAACATCGTGTGCGGCATACCAAACACTTTGGCTCACCTGGGGGTATTTGAGCCCTGTAACGGTAGAAGGCCGGATCACTCCTTTGGCAATGATGGCGCTTAGTGCGGGCATGTGTGGATTGGCTGCAATCACTTCTTTGTCTTCATAAAGCGTGGGTCGAGTCGGGTTGAATGCCCCCGCGATGGCACGTTCACGTTGCACCGCAGCACTGGTCATGTACAACACCAGATCAGCCGCCAGCTCAGGATTTTTAGAGTAACGCGAGACGCCCAATTGCCAGCCGCCCACGGCTGAGCGACCCCCTGCAGCTTGAAGGCCCGGCATCGGTGCAATGCCTACTTTGTCCTTGACGGGGCTGTCATCTTTTTGCATCAAAGCCCATGCGTAAGGCCAGTTGCGCATGAAGAGGGCGTTGCCACTTTGAAACACGCCTCGGGAGTCTTCTGGTTCATGGTTGAGTACTCCTAAGGGTGAAATATGGCCTATCCAACTGGCGGCCATGTCAAGCGCCGCAGCAGCGGCTTTGTTTCGAACCGTGATCTCCCCTGAGTCGCTCAAGACTTGCCCACCGCCGCTGCCAGCAATCCATTCAAGCGCATGACATGTGAGGCCTTCATCGGCTTTCCCCTGGAACATGAAGCCATGAAAGTCAGGATTGCCCCGAGCCCGTTCGGCTGTTTGTATGCGTTTGGCGATGTCGCTGAATTCTTTCCAGGTGCTGGGTACGGCTTGTTGGTAGTGCGTCAACAAATCCTTGCGGTAGTAAAACACGCCCGCATCTGTGTACCAGGGCATTGCCACCAGTCGGCCATTCACGGTATTGCCATCGACCAGTGTTTGGAAATGCTTGCGTTCTTCTCCCCGCGTAAAAGGAGAAAGATCTAACAAATGGTCTTTGAGTAATCCTGGCCACACCAGGTCGATTTGCAATACGTCGATGTCTGTCGATTTGGCGGCGAACAATTGTCGGTAAAGTGCTAATTTATCGGGAACACTGGAAGGTGGCGAAAAATTGCGAACGGTGTTGCCTGTCTGCTTGGCCCATTCTTGGGCATACTTAAAGCAATAACTCACGTCGGTGCCGCTGGGGCCGCAAGCCACTGTCAACACCGCTGCATGTGATGACATGGAAACCATGAGGAAGGCCCAAGCGATGGCAAGTGAGTTTGTTATTTGTGAAGCCCAAATCATGGTGTGCAGTGTCTGTGAAGTGTGTTCATTCTGGCGGATGCTGTAGGGTGAAGGCGATTGTGCTTAGACAGTTACTGACTGTATTTATACCTTCTGCTGGAAGTTGAATTGTCTTTGAATCGGGTATTGATGAGTTAGCTCAGCTTGCATAGTTGGCTTTTGTGTGCTTTGTTTGCTGAGCTCGCTGTGTGAGGGTGTGGTGGGTGGGTTCCTCATACTGGAGTACCAGAAATCGTCACCCACCCACCACACCCTCACCCAGCTGCGAACAGAAGTGTTGGTACTTGGAAATTTTCCGCACACCCAAAGTTGAGTAGTCAGGGTATAGGGGGCTGACGATTTCTGGTACCCCAGTATGAGGAAGCCCCCTATA
>JAJTGB010000097.1 GCA_021298995.1 Comamonadaceae bacterium
TTTGATCGAGTCTGGAACACCAGGCCCGTTGTCAATGACATGCAATTCCAATGCCAGTCGATAACGTTGCTTGCCAAAAGTCACTTGTCGGGTAATTCGCGTCTTGAAAGTCAGTTGTGCATCGCCCTCAATCACTCTCTCAGACAAAGCCAAGGCCGCGTTGTGAGCAATGTTCAAGACGGCCTGAATGAGTTGTTCCCTGTCGCCTCTGAATTCAGGAATAGAAATGTCATAGTCTCGGATGACGCGCAAACCTTTTGGAAATTCAGCCACAATGAGCGAGCGCACTCGCTCACACACTTCATGAATATTCACATCACCCACCATGTGAGGACGGCGGTGGGGTGCCAATAGCCTGTCTACCAAGGTCTGCAAACGATCAGCTTCGCGAATGATCACCTGGGTGTATTCGGTCAGTTCTTTAGAAACCAAATCCATTTCGAGCAGTTGCGCGGCACCTCGAATGCCGCCTAAGGGATTTTTGATTTCATGCGCCAAATTTCGAATGAGCTCCTTGTTGGCATGCGCCTGATCCATGAGCCGCTCTTCCCTGTCCTGCCGAGTTTGTTGCTGAATTGGCAACAACTCAATGATGACTTGGCCCGACTGATCAGATTGCGCAACAATGACATGAACTGGCAGCACCTCTTCAGGCTTGATGCGCAGCAATTCGGCGTCGTACCGCAGTGCTGCAAATTCATTGGCCCTAGCGCCTGTCAACGCATGAACCAGCGGCTGCGAATCGGCAAAGTAATTCAAAAAGGACTGCCCCTCTAAGCTCCTGCGCGATTGGCCAATCACATCCTCTAGCTCTGAGTTGACAAAGACCACTGTGCCGTTGCTTTCCAAGACAGCAATCGGTGTTGCCAACCAATCAAATGCTTGAAACTTTTGATTGCCAGAAGCATCCGCCGAATTCAGACGACGTCCAACCGCCCCCACCTGTGGCTCTGAAGTCTGTTTGAGATTCGATGTTCGATCCGTCATTTGAATTTCATTGGGTTTTGACATTGGCCAGGTTGGGGGCATATCGTGCCATCTCTCGACTCAAGGCCAACATGTCTCTTGCCATGCGCTCAATTTGAACTTGCATCTCTGCTGTTCGACGTTTGTATTGAGGGTGTTGCAAGGTTTCACCTGCCATCAAGGCGGGTTGCCCACCATTGAAATTTCGCACCATTTCTGCGTATCGATCGTTTAATTTTTGCCACTCGTCCTCTAAAATGGTGCGGGCTTGTGCATTCCGCTGCAGATTTTCTGACGTTGCTGCGGGCGTGTTCACCGGCCGCTCAACAGCACTGACAGGCGCTGCGATCTGTGGCTTTGTGGGCTGTCCGTTTTGAACACGCGTTCCCTCTATTTGCGTAGGACTTGAAATGAGGAGCTTTTGGCACTGAGTGGGATCTGCAGGCTGATTGGTGATTTCTTGGCCGCACTTGTACACTGCTTGCTGAGCCGCAGCAAAACCGACAGTAACCGACATGGAGATGACCATCCAATGCCAAGTCGATTTCATCAATTGCAAACCTACAGCCATGTTTCGATGTTCTTTCCAGAAGCAAAAAAGGACGGCCTGAGCCGTCCTTTTGGGGGTCGGGCTCAGGTGCCCCAACTCGCTGCGAATTACAGTGAGTAGTACATCTCGTATTCGATGGGGTGCACAGCTTGACGGAAGCGTGTGACTTCACCCATTTTCAATTCAATGTAAGCGTCGAGCATAGAGTCTGTGAACACGCCACCTTTTGTGAGGAAGGCACGGTCTTTGTCCAAATACTCGAGGGCTTGGTCCAAGCTGTGGCAAACGGTTGGCACCAATGCATCCTCTTCTGGCGGCAAATGGTACAAATCTTTGGTAGCAGCTTCGCCGGGATGGATCTTGTTTTCCACGCCGTCCAAGCCAGCCATCATCAGTGCAGAGAAGCACAGGTAGGGGTTGGCCATTGGATCTGGGAAGCGCGCTTCAATGCGGCGACCTTTGTCAGATGCAACGTGAGGAATGCGAATGGAAGCAGAACGGTTGCGGCTGGAGTAAGCCAACTTCACAGGCGCTTCAAAACCAGGCACCAAACGCTTATAGCTGTTGGTGGTAGGGTTAGTGATAGCGTTCAGGGCACGTGCGTGCTTGATGATGCCGCCGATGTAGTACAGCGCGAAGTCTGACAAACCTGCATAGCCGTTGCCCGCGAACAAGTTCTTGCCATCCTTCCAGATGGACTGGTGAACGTGCATGCCGGAACCGTTGTCGCCAACCAATGGCTTGGGCATGAAAGTGGCTGTTTTGCCATAGGCATTGGCCACGTTCCAAACCACATACTTCAATGTTTGAGTCCAGTCAGCACGTTGCACCAAGGTGCTGAAGCGTGTACCGATTTCGTTTTGACCTGCGCCAGCCACTTCGTGGTGGAACACTTCAACAGGAATGCCCATGCCTTCGAGAATCAAGGACATCTCAGCGCGCATGTCTTGTGTGCTGTCAACGGGAGGGACTGGGAAGTAACCACCTTTGACGGTAGGACGGTGACCGCGGTTGCCGCCTTCCATTTTGGTACCGGTGTTCCAAGGGGCTTCGTAGTCGTCAATCTTGAAGAATGTGCCGGACATGTCACTGCCGAAACGAACGTCGTCGAACAAGAAGAACTCTGGCTCGGGTCCAAAGAAAGCGGTATCACCCAGGCCAGAAGCTTTCAAATAGGCTTCTGCGCGCTTGGCGATAGAACGTGGGTCACGGTCATAGGCTTTGCCATCACCGGGTTCCAGCACGTCGCAACCCAAGATCAAAGTGGTTTCTTCAAAGAAGGGGTCGATGTTGGCCGTCATGGGATCGGGCATCAACAACATGTCGGAGGCTTCGATGCCTTTCCAACCAGCGATAGAAGAACCATCAAACGCGTGGCCGTCAGTGAACTTATCTTCGTCAAAATGGGAAATAGGCACTGAAACGTGCTGCTCTTTGCCACGGGTATCGGTGAATCGGAAGTCAACAAACTTAACTTCGTTGTCCTTCACCATCTTCATCACGTCTGCGACGGTCTTTGCCATCAAATTCTCCTAAGGATGGGTGTTGATAATTGGTTCTTCGGGAATGCAGTTTCAGCTCTAAAGACCAATTTGGGAATATTTGACGTCAAAATGACGCACCAAAATTAATCAGATTTGCACCATTGTAGTGCATTTATGGTTAACGCACCATTTCGGGGCCGGATTGAAGTGAAAATGCTTTCAAACCCTCCTTCAAGGCCAGAAATGCACTCTCAACATCTTCCTCAGACCCTTTGACACCCAGTTCAATGTGCTTGCCCCATTGGGGGTGATCCACACTGGGAAGGCTGAATACTTTGATGCCCTTATGAAGCGATTCAATGCTTTCCATCAACGGGGTGAGGCTAGCTTCCATGGCGCCAAACACGATGACTGACTTTTCAATGCGCTTGGGGGCTTTGCCCCAAGTCTGGCAATAGGCGTCCAACTTGTCTTGCATCATGGGCCATGCCATGACCGGGAAGCCAGGTACAAAATGCACCATACCTTGACCAGATGCATGGCATGTGAAGCCCGGAATCTTGTTGTATGGGTTGTGAATAATTTGGGCGCCCTGAGGAAACATGCCCATGTTCAGGCGGTGCACGTTGTCGTCACGATCAGGCTCATAAGGAAGTCCCTGCTCTTTGGCCACATCTTGCATGCGCTCCTGAATGAGCGCCTTGGCTTGCGCCTGCAAAACCAAGGGCAAGCCCAATGCCTTGGCGGCACATTGGCGAGTGTGATCATCTGGTGTAGCCCCAATGCCACCACAAGAAAAAACCACATCACCGGAAGCAAAGGCTCTGGATAAAACTTGGGTAATTCGCTCAGGCGAGTCGCCCACGTATTCAGCCCAAGCAAGCTGAAGACCTCGCTCATTGAGCAACTCAATGAATTTGGGCAAGTGTTTGTCGTTTCTTTTGCCGGACAAAATTTCATCGCCAATGATGATGAGGCCAATCGAAGGCGGTGTGGGCTGGAATGCTGCGTTCATGTCTAAGCGCTTGTGGGTTGTTGTATGGGTAATTTTGCGCGAATGCGCGCAAATATGCATGATTGTGAATCAGGTTCTCAAAACTTTAGACTCGACTTCAATGGCATCCCGAAGCGGTGTGTCAGGATCGGATTGAAAAGACGCAGGCTCAGATCTCATATCGCTTAAGGCTGCCAATAAAAAGTGCACGTACCAAAGTGCAGAAAAGACAAACACAAGGGTGTAAATCCAAACTGCGATGGGAATGAGAATGACAAATGCTGCAGCAAACAGAGCACCCGAAGCCCAGACCAAACTGGGTGCGGCACCCATGGCCCCCGTGAGCACACCCATGCCCAGCAAGGGGAACCGATAGCGCCGCATGAGCTCAATGCGCTCTTGTTTTGAGGCGTGCTCGGCCAAAACGTCGTATGTCATCACCCTGTAGGTGAGCCACCCCCAAATCAGTGCAGGCAGCACCATGGCCAGTGGCGGCACCCACCACAGCGGCAAAGTGAGAATCAAAGCACCCATGGCCAAGATGACCGACATCAATGTCCATACAAGACTCTGCCAGATTGAACCGCCACGCTTGAGCGTCAATTGAGGAAAGCGCCTGGAGCCCACCATACTGACCAAGGTTGGCGTCATCATCAAGGAGACCGCCAAGAGCGACATGATCATGACCACTGGGGTGACCGCCACAATGATGACCAATGGCGCAATGACCGCCTTTAAATTCAAAAGACCCATCCGCTCTAGCCAGGTCGAACCCCAGCCCAGCACTGGGCTGAGCTCCATCCACGTGCGCACAGAGCTAACCGCAAGGTCCCAATACAAAGCCCCGAGGCCCGTCACAATGACCGCCATCAAAATGAGCGGCAACAGAGAAAGCAAAACCACCTTGGGGTGAAGGCAATAGGCCAAGGCCCGCCAAAAAGAATCGATCATGTGTTTCAAGATACGCCGTCCTTGGCCAAGAAACGCTGCAAGCCCAATTTTTGTTGCGCCCAAAAGCCCTGTCCGTAATCACGCCCTTCTTCGACTTGATCGCGAACCCCTGTTGGGTCGTAGCGATTTGAAAAATCTGCGGTTTTGAAGAGCATGTCCCACCATGGAAACAAGACCCCAAAGTTGTGTCCGCCCAAGGTCTTTCGGCCTCCAGACTCGTGGCCAATCCCAATGGCGTGGTGCAAGCGATGAAACCTGGGACTGACCAACAAACGATCCCCCAGCCAACCAAAACTACACCTGAAATTGGCGTGCTGAAAATTTTCACTCAGTTGGCTCAAAGCCACGAGGGCCACAAATTGACCTGGACCCACGCCGATCAGCTTGGCCACCACTGTCAAAACAAGCGCGGTCATCACATCGTCTAAGAGGTGATTGCGGTTGTCAGTCCAAAGCGTCATTTGCCGTTGCGAATGATGCAAAGAATGCAGCGCCCACCACCTGTTGAACTGGTGTTGACCCCGATGAATCAGATAGTGAACAAAATCAAAAACAATGAGGTAAATTAAAAAGCTGACCCATGCAATGTCGGTGATGCCGGGCCACAAGGCGTCAATATTGAATGTGGGAAGGCCTTGAGACCGCAACACGCCGAAAGCTGTTTCGACCGCATTCTCAAATGTAAAAAACATCACCAGGCTAAACAGACCCAAACGGTGAATGAAGGTGTAAATCACGTCAACTTTGATTGCATTCGGTTCAGTGACAGGCTCGACTGGTCGCCATTTTTCCAAGGGAGAAATGACCACAATGAGCAACACAATTTGAAGAATGCCGACCAACAACCACCCAGTTCCTTCAAAGGCGACGTCAAGCAAGTTTCCCGCTCCCATCGCAAAGGCCATGGGCAGAATCAGACTTTCAAACAGCAGTGTTTGCATCCCAGCAAACGCATCCGTCAACCATTCAATCAAGGATGTGAACATGACCAATAGCATCCATCAGTTGCAACATATCTTCGTTTCAAGGAACCGTAGAAAGTAGTTTCGAATATTGTGGGTGTTGCCGCAACTTGGCAAAGCAAAAACCTTTTTCTTTCAGGCCCACAATGAGCGGTTCAAGCACCGTTGGCGCCCATGGGTCTTGGCGTGACCAAATGCCCAAATGGGCCATCAAAATATCCCCTGTTTTGATCGATTGGAGTGAGGTTTGAAGCAGTTTGGCGTTGCTGTGGGTTTGACTAGACAATTCATCGCCCAAAAAACCAGCGGGCGACCAACCGACGTGGGTGAAACCACATTGGCTTGCTGCCTTCAAAAGGGCCGGGGAGGTTTTACCGCCAGGCGCTCGGAACAGGGGCAAGCTGGCTCGACCCGTCATGGCTTCTAGTCGCTGCGCGGCCTTTTTCAAGTTGGCACAATAGTCTTCTGCGCGCCAGATTAAGTTTTGGTCTTTTTGGTCACCTGCACTGGGACGGATTTTGAATTTGTTCGCATCCAGGTCGGCCCGCCAATACGCATGGTCATAGGTATGACTGGCAAAGTCATGGCCCTCTGCGGCCCGCTCTTTCCACCAGGCCGACCAGTGCTGACCTAAGCTCCCATCACCCTCTTTTGTTTTTTCATTGGCGCCAAAAAAGGTGACTGGCACTTGGTGCTTTCGAAGCACCTCAGCAATGAGAGGCGCAACGCCCATGTGACCTGTATCGAACGTGAGGTAAATAGGTTTTTGACATTGTGGCCCTGATTTTTGAGTTTCAGCCGCCGAGGAAAAAGAAGACACAAGGAACAAACAGCTTGCCAAAAACGCCCAGGCCAACAGCTTGTTCACAGTGTCATTGGCGGGGCGCATGGTCCAAAGTCCAAACCCCATGAGGTGACTTACCCACCTTGATTTGACGCACCACTTGGCGGGTAGTCATGTCAATCACGCTTAGTTTTTGAGCCCAACGCGAAGCCAGCAAAATGGTTTTACCGTCCGAGGTGATGTCCATGCAATCGGGCCCTGAGGGGCCAGGGTATTGATCGACAACAGTGAAGTTTTTGTAATCTATTTTGCTGATGTTATTGGCCACTCGATTGCTGACCAACACATGCTGTTTGTCTCCAACGGCTCTGAATGCGTGGGCACCCTTGCCAGTTTTCAAGTGCTTTACTTTTTTGGCGGGCCCACTGCCAGAGACGTCGAAAATCTCTACGCCATCACCACCCGTCAAACCGACGAGCAAAAATTTGTCGTCAGGCGTACCAAACACGTCGGCGGGCATGGGGCCGGTTTTGACTCGCCATTTGATGGTTTGCGTAGCCAAATCAATGGCGACCAATTCGTTGCTGTCTTGCATGGTAGTCCACACCGTGGTGCTTTTGCTGTCAATCCACAAGTGGCTTGGCGTTTTAGAAGACAAGATGCGCTTGACCAAGATGGGGTTTTGACCATCCCATTTGTAAATGTCAATGTGATTGAGTCTATTGGCAACGGTCACAAACCACTTCATGTCGGGCGAAAATCGAAGGTGATAAGGATCCAAAATACCTGGAATGACGCGCTGAACCTCCGCTGTTCGGGGGTCGATGAACGTCAGGGAGTCTGAGAGGGCATTGGCAACAATGACAGATTTTTCATCAGGCGTCAGGTACAGGTGGTGAGGTTCCTTGCCTGTTGGAATTCTTTTGGTTTCGGTCCACGTAACGGGATCGATCACGCTGACGTTGCCGTCTAGCGAGTTCAATACAAAAATAGGGGCCGGGGCTTGCACAACAGGCACTGCCGGAGCAGGCTGCGGGCTGGAGGACATGGCCGATGCCAAGCCAACGAATGCCAAGCCCATTGAGAAAGTCAGTGCATGAAATATCATGCCATTAGTGTAATGGGCTATTCAGACTTCGATTGAAAACACATTGGCAAAATTCCAACATTTGCAACTTTCTGGTGTCAAAATTCAAAGCATGACAAAGCCTATGCTGCTCTCTGTGTTGGGCGTCCAATTGGAAGTGCAACACATTCCCTTGACCGAATTCAGCCCTTCAGGAGAAAAAAAGCCCGTCTGCGTGTTTCTGCATGAAGGCCTGGGCAGTGTGGCCCTTTGGAAAGATTGGCCTATTCAAGTTTGCCAAAGCTTGGGTTGCGAAGGATGGGTTTATTCCCGGCAGGGCTATGGTCAATCCGATGGCATTTCCGACGTTCGAGGCCAAGGTCGCTTGAATGCCAACTACATGCACCGAGAAGCTCTAGAAGTTTTGCCTGCTTTGTTAGCAGAACTTCATGTCACCAAGCCTCTCTTGATTGGCCACTCAGACGGCGCCACCATTGCACTCATTCATGCCAGCCAATATCCTGTGTCTGGCTGCGTGGTCTTGGCACCTCACGTGATGGTGGAAGACATCTCTTTGAGTGCTATTACTCAAGCGCGTGACAACTTCGAAAAACTCAAGCCTCGCTTGGCCCCTTTTCACAAAGATGTTGAAGTGGCTTTCTGGCAATGGAACGATGTGTGGTTGAGCCAAGCTTTTCGTAACTTTGACATTCGCCCCCTGCTCCCCCAGATTCAATCGCCCTTGATGGCCATTCAAGGCATTGACGATGCTTACGGAACCCTCTTGCAAATTGATGAAGTTGCTGCGAATGCACCTCAAACGCAGTTGGTCAAATTAGAAAACTGTGGACACAGCCCTCACAAAGACAAACCCGAAGAAGTGCTTCAGGCTTTGAAATACTTTTCAAGTTCGCTGGGCAAAATCCAACGCCACTGACCTGGCGCCAAATCTTCGGGCAATTGCAAATTGCCAATGGCACTGCGGTGCAACCCTTCCACCCGATTGCCCACCGCCGCCAACATGCGCTTGACTTGGTGGTACTTGCCTTCGGTGAGTGTGAGTTTCAAATGGGTTTCTGATATTTTTTCACAAGCTGCCGCTTTGACGGGTTTGGGACTGTCGTCTAACACCACTCCGGCCAATAATTTTTCCACTTGCAACTCGATGATTTCATGCTTGGTGGTGACTTCATACACCTTGGGCATGTGGTGCTTGGGCGAGCTCATGCGGTGAATGAACTTGCCGTCATCGGTGAGCAACAAAAGGCCCGTGGTGTCTTGGTCTAAACGGCCCACGGCTTGAACACCTTGCACAGCGGCCTTTTGTGGACGCGTTCTTAATGGCGAAGGCAGCAAGGTGTAAATGCTAGGCCAAGTAGACGGCTTTTGCGAACACTCTGTGCCAGTGGGTTTGTGCAGCATGAGATAAGCACGATCAAAGTACGGCCACTCTGTACCTTGCACTTTGAACTTGAGGTTTTCGGGGTCAAAGAAAACACCAGGGTCTTCTTGCACCTCGCCATTGACACTGACGTAGCCCTGCTGCACCAAGCCCGCACAAACGCGGCGAGTGCCAAAACCTTGGCTGAAGAGGATGTCCTCTAAGCGCATGGGTTTCATCACACGTCTGCGCGCTGCATTTAGATTTGCGTGCGCAAAGAATTACTTCAAAGCTTTGAAGCGCACACGCTTTGGCTTGGCACCCTCTTCGCCCAAGCGCTTTTTCTTGTCGGCTTCGTACTCTTGGTAGTTGCCATCGAAGAACACCCATTGACTGTCGCCTTCAGCGGCCAAGATGTGCGTGGCAATGCGGTCGAGGAACCAACGATCGTGGCTGATCACCATGACAGAGCCCGCAAACTCAAGCAAGGCATCTTCCAAGGCGCGCAATGTTTCCACATCCAAGTCGTTGGAAGGTTCGTCAAGCAGCAACACGTTGCCGCCTTCGATCAAGGTTTTGGCCAAGTGCAAACGGCCTCGTTCGCCACCGGACAACATGCCGACTTTCTTTTGCTGATCGCCACCGTTGAAGTTGAAGCGACCGCAATACGCACGGCTTGGCATTTGGAATTTGCCCACGGTCATGATGTCGAGACCACCCGACACATCTTCCCAAACGGTTTTTTCGTTGGACAAGTCGTCGCGGTTTTGATCGACAAAAGCCATCTTGACGGTTTGACCCACTTTGATGGTGCCGCTGTCGGGCTGCTCTTTGCCTGCAATCAGTTTGAACAAGGTCGATTTACCAGCACCGTTGGGGCCAATGATGCCCACGATGGCGCCAGCAGGTACTTTGAAACTGAGGTTGTCAATGAGCAAACGATCGCCAAAGGACTTGCTGACGTTGGTGAATTCAAACACCTCATTGCCCAAACGCTCGGCCACTGGGATGAAAATCTCCTGTGTTTCATTGCGTTTTTGGTAGTCGTAATCGCTCAACTCTTCGAAGCGGGCCAAACGCGCCTTGCTCTTGGCTTGGCGACCTTTGGGGTTGGAACGGGCCCATTCCAATTCTTTTTTCATGGCCTTGGTGCGAGCGTCTTCGGTGCGCTGCTCTTGTTCCAAGCGGGCTTCTTTTTGCTCAAGCCAAGTGGAGTAGTTGCCTTTGTAGGGAATGCCGTGACCACGGTCGAGTTCCAAAATCCATTCGGCGGCGTTGTCCAAGAAGTAGCGATCGTGGGTGATGGCCACCACGGTGCCGGGGAAACGCTGCAAGAACAACTCCAGCCAATCGACGCTCTCTGCATCCAAGTGGTTGGTGGGTTCGTCAAGCAACAACATGTCGGGGCGGCTGAGCAGCAAGCGGCACAAAGCCACACGGCGTTTTTCGCCGCCTGAGAGATTGCCAATGACGGCATCCCATGGGGGCAAACGCAATGCGTCAGCGGCAATTTCGAGTTGGTGATCGGAGGCATCGCCCGCTGTGGAAATGATGGCTTCCAGTTTGGCTTGCTCGGCTGCGAGCGCATCAAAATCGGCGTCTTCTTCAGCGTAAGCGGCATAGACTTCTTCAAG
>JAJTGB010000098.1 GCA_021298995.1 Comamonadaceae bacterium
CGAACAGGCAAATCACTTTCAAGCGTAATGGGCCGTGTGCAGGGCCCAGACATTCGATCGTGCAAGCTGCCCCATTCTCTGCCTTTGAGTTGTACCTTGAGTTGTTTGAGCCGGCGCTCTACTTGCTGCCAATCGGTGGCCAAGTTTTGAAATCGCAATTGGCCCAACACATTGTCAAAAAACACACAGGCCTTGGGATGTGCCGACAGCACAGCGTTCAAGTCTTGCAGCGCATCGCGCGTGTGGCAATGAAGTTCTGTGCGTGTGGCCTGAAGTGCTTTGCCATGGCGCCATTTGAACAGCAGGGCTGCTCTTGGATCGATGTCAAAAGTGTCTACTCGGGCAAATTGCTGAAGCCATGAGTCAGACATCATCCAGCCCGCACTGGCACCAATGAGCAGCAGGCTTGGGCGGCTTTCGGAGTTGCGAGGTAAAGAGGTTTGAGCTGTAGACAAAAGCCATTGTTCAATGGCTTGCGATGTGGGAGCCCAACGTGCCTGAGAGCGCCATGCCAGCCAGTGCCAAGCCAAGCCGCCCGTGAGGTTCATGCTTGTGGCTTGAGGTTGAACTGCATCACACCCAAGGCATCCATGCGGCGTTGGTCTTTTTTATTCTCTTCACGTTGCACAGCCATGGCATTTTGATCGGCCAAGGTTTGCATTTTGATGCGCTCGCGCTCTTGCACAATCAATTGTTCTTTGATGCCAATGATGGCGTTTTCGGTGTAGAGAATGTCGGTTTTAACACGCTGCATCAGGCTTAAAAGCTGTGACATGAACTGACGCTGGTTCATGGCTTCCCGCATGCCCATACTTTGGGCATCAGACTGGGTCAGGCCATCGCGGTATTCGTCGTACATTTTTTGAATGCGCTGTTCACTGGTTTGAAGGCTTTGAAGGCGTTGGCGCGCCAGCATCAATTCGTTTTGAATCAGCGCAATTTTATCTTCGGCCTTTTGCGCCAAGATGGTCCAGCAGGGGCGAGCCACTACAGTGTCGTTCATGCCAGCACCGCCATCATGTTGCGAATGTCTTCACGGGTACTGGCTTCGTCTTTGCCTTCGTGCATGTCTTGGCGCAAGTACTGCTCCATCGATTCACGCAATCGAATGGCTTCGTCCAGTGTGGGGTTGCTGCCTACTTCGTAGGCGCCCACTTGAATCAAGTCCATGTTTTGTTGGTACAAAGACCACAGGCGTCTGAACTTGTTGGCCATTTTCAAATCTTCGGGCGACAGCAAACTTTGCATCACCCTGGAAATAGAGCCATTCAAATCGATGGCAGGGTAGTGCGCCGCATCGGCCAATTTGCGCGACAGCATTACTTGACCATCTAAGGATGCACGGGCAATGTCCACAATGGGATCGTTGGCGTCATCGCCTTCGGCCAACACGGTGTAAATAGCGGTAATAGAGCCATGACCATGCCGGCCTACGCCTGCACGCTCAATCAGGTTGGGCAATAAAGCAAACACCGATGGCGGGTAGCCTTTGGCGGTAGGCGGCTCGCCAATGGCCAAGCCAATTTCGCGCTGGGCATGGGCCACGCGCGTGAGGCTGTCGACCAACATCAACACATTCAAGCCTTGATCCCTAAAATATTCTGCAATCACATGCGTCATGTGCGCCGCCTTCAAGCGAAGCACGGGCGAGACGTTGGCAGGTGCTGCCACCACCACCGACTTGGCCAGACCTTCTTCACCCAAAGATTCTTGAATGAAGGCCTGCACCTCGCGGCCTCGTTCGCCCACCAAACCAATCACCACCACATCGGCTTTGGTAAACCGGGTCATCATGCCCAGCAGCACACTCTTGCCTACGCCAGAGCCGGCTACCAATCCTACGCGTTGGCCGCGGCCCAGTGTCAATAAGCCGTTGATGGCTTTCACGCCTACATCTAGCACGCTGTCGATGGGGCCACGCTCCATGGGGTTGATGGGCAAGCCCAGCAAGCTGAGGCGTGCTTTGCATGCAGGCTTGGGTTTGCCATCCAAGGGCTCACCACGGCCATCGATCACGCGGCCTAAAAGTTCGGGGCCCAAGCAAGCAGTGCCCAAGTCATACGCCATGCGCACCGAGGCACCAGGGCCAATGCCCACAGGCTCAGTGAGTGGCATGAGGTACAAGGTTTTGTCGTTGAAGCCCACCACTTCGGCTTCAATGCGGTGGCCATCTTGACCAATTACTTCGCAACTAGAGCCAACAGGCGCCATGATGCCGCGCGCTTCCATGCGCAGGCCCACCAAGCGCACCAAGGTGCCGCAGCGCTCGGGGCTTGAGGCCCGTGCGATGGACATGCTGCGAGCAACTTCAGCGGCAAAGTTAGTCATGCGCTGGCCCTGCGTTGTCTTCATCGGCCTTGGGGCTTGCTTCGGGCAAGTCCAAGTCTGGCAAATCTAGCGACGATAAATTCAAGGGCTCTGCTGTATCAAACCTAGAGCCGGCATCGCGCGGCAATGCATCTTCTACGGTTTCGGCTTTGCCTCTTCGAGCGGCCAAGCGTTCGGGCTGGAAGGCTGTTTGCGATTGCCAAGGCTTGGGGTTTTTCAACAAGGCATGCGCTAAAGTTTCAAGGCGATGCTCAATGAGATCGCTTACCACGGCATCGTCTGCGCGCACGCGCACACTGCCGGGCAGCAGATGAGCGTCTGCCACCAAGCGCCACTGATGTGTTTTTTCGCCAGGGACGGCCTTGTGGTTTTGCAGCAAAGCCATGTCGTTGGGGTTGAGTTCAACCACCACACTGGCGGCCGATTGAACATCCAGGGTTTCAATGCAGCGGTCAATCATGGTTTGAATGGCATTGGCAGAAATGCTCAACTCAGTAAGGGTGAGTTGCTCTGCCAAATGCAAAGCCAAGCGCTTCAAAGGTTCGTTCCAAGCGGCAGGGTTCTCTTGTAAAGCTAAAACACCTTGCTCAATATTGACCAAGAGTTGGTTTGCTTTGTCGGCCAAGGCCGCCAAGCTGTCAGCCTGGGCTTGTTCAGCTTCTTGCACGGCAGCTTCTTGCTGCAGTTTTTGGCCATCGAGTACACCGCGATCGTAAGCTTCTTTTTTAATTTGCTCTAGGGTTTCGGCGTCCATGCCAGATAGCACCGCTTCTGCGGAAGGATCGGCATCTTCGTGGTTTTTATCCACCACGTCTGTGATGGTGAGTTCCTCGGCTTCTTGTGCAATTTTGCCCGCAGCCAGTTGTTCTTCAACCGTCCACAAAGAGAAGTGTGCAGATTTGCCCCGCAAATACTTTTCTTGCACAAACCCCGCGTTTTGTAACTCTACTGGTTTGAGGGGCTTGAGGGGTTGCCACACAGGCGCACCCTTTGGCAAACCCAATTTGGCTGTGGGGCCAGATGAAGCGTTATACAAAATCGCCTCCGCCTAAGACCAACTCACCAGAGTCAGACAACTTGCGGGCAGAGCGCATGATTTGTTTCTGCGCTTCTTCCACATCCGACAAGCGCATGAGGCCTTTGGCGTCCATCTCGTCTTTGAACATACCGCGCGCACGCTCGGACATGTTGTCGAAGAAACGTGCTTTGACGTCTTCGCTGGCGCCTTTCATGGCAATCATCAGCTGGTTGTTGTCCACCGCACGCATGAGCACCTGAATGCCTTTGTTGTCCACGGCGCTGAGGTTTTCGAAAGTAAACATATTGTCTTGAATGCGCATCATCAAGTCGGCGTCGATGCTCTCCAAGCCCTTCATGATGGACGCTTCCAAAGCGGTCTTCGTGGAGTTCATGATTTGCGCAGCTGCCTTGATACCGCCAAAGCTGGAAGACTTGGAGCTGGTGTTGTTGGTGAACTGCAGCTTCATAATAGACTCAAGCTCTTGCATGGCCGAGGGCTGCACAGTTTCTAAGCTGGCCACACGCTGAATAATTTCTGGGCGAGTTTCGTCGGGCAAGAAGTTCAGTACGTCGGCAGCCACTTGGTGGTCGAGCACTGACAAAATAATGGCCGTCACCTGGGGGTGTTCGGTTTTGATCATGTCGGCAATGGCGCGAGCGTCCATCCACTGCAAAATTTCGAGGCCTTTGGTACTTTGGCCTGGCAAGATGCGGCCCAACACAGAGGCGGCTTTGTCGTCGCCCAACGCGCGCTTGAATACTTTTTCCACATAGTCGGTGGTGCCCAAACCCAAGCTCGATTGCTTTTTGATGGTGGACACAAAGTCGTCCAAGATTTCGTTCACGGCTTCTTGCGACACATCAGACACCGCCACCATGGCGCCGCCCAAAGCTTGCACTTCGGTAGGATTTAAAAACTTAATAATTTCTGACGCTTGTTGTTCACCCAGCAACAGCATCAAGACGGCTGCTCGTTGTGCGCCACTGATGTTGGACATCTCGATACGCAGTTTTTCTGCGGCTTCGATCTCTGCCTGTGATTTGTTGATTTCTTTTTCGGCCATGGTATTTCCTTAGGCTACTTTGATCATCTTCTTCAGCACACTGGCCACACGCGAGGTGTCTTCCGCCACAATCATGCGCACCAGCGCAACCTTGTCGTCGTAAGTATTGGCCGTGTCCAACATCTCCATAGAGATGCTCGATTTCTTGGGCTTGAGTTTGGCCTTGATTTCTTCCAAGGTTTCGCCTTCGCCCAATTGGATGGCATTCATGTCTTCTGGTGACAACTCGCCATCGGCCAGTGCAATCTTCTCGGCTGCCAGGGCTGCAGCAGCAGCTTCTGCTTCCAACTCGGCTGGCGTTTTGAGCAAGCCCAGCATGCGCAGTACGGCAGGGCGAATGACCATCATGATAAATGCCAGGAACATCACACCCAACAAACCACTCTTGATGTAGGTTTGCATGGATTCGTCTTTGTACCAAGGAATGCTCAAGTCGTAAACAGTTTCTGGTTCAAACTTGGCCTGAACCACCGTTACCACGTCACCGCGTTTTTCATCGTAGCCCACTACGCCGCGCACCAAATCTTGCATGCGGGTAATTTCTTCATCGGTATAGGGGTTGGGCTTTGATTCCGTGACTTCGCCTTTTTCATTCTTGGTTGTGGTAGGCGCACGTTCGTTGATCAAAACAGCCACACTCAAACGATCGACCGTGCCGGTTGCATTCTTCACATGGCGAACAGATCGGTCCAACTCGTAGTTGCGCGTAGTGCGTGCTGTTGAGCTGTTGGAGGTGCCACCAGATCCTGCAGGCGTTGATGCTGAAGAGTTGGTGGTGGCCGAAGGTGCTGGCGGTGGTGTATTGGACAATGTGCCAGGAATACCGGCGGCTTCTGCGGCGCCGCTTTTGTCTTCACTCAGCGCTTCCGAACGGGTTTTGGGTCCTTTTTCGCGAGTGTCAAAATCTTCGGTGGTCACTTCGGTTTGCGTAAAGTCAAGCGCCATGTTGACCTGTGAGCGCACGTTGTTGTCGCCCACAATGGGAGACAAAATTTGCATCACACGTTGGCGATACACATCTTCCATTTTTTGCTTGTGATTGCTTTGTGCCGAGGTCAAACCCAAGGCTGCAGCATTGCTCGAGTCGGTAATGAGCTTGCCTTGGTTGTCTACCACGGCCACGTTCTCGGGTGTCATGAGGGGTACGCTGGAGGCCACCAAATGAACCAAAGCTTGTACTTGGTTTTGTGACACAGAGCGGCCTGCATAAGGCGTGATGATGACCGAGGCTTTGGGGGGTGTGCGGTCGCGCACAAACACCGATTGCTTTGGCATGGCCAAGTGCACACGCGCTTGTTGAATGGAGTCAATTTGCATGATGGTGCGTGCCAGTTCTTGCTCCATGGCCGCGGTGTAGCGCACTTGCTCCATGAATTGGCTGGTGGTCATGGCCGATTGGTCTTTGAGAGAGTCAATGCCCATGTTGCCTGTTTTGGGCAAGCCTTTCGAGGCCAAGAAAATACGTGCTTCGTGGTACTTGTTGGCAGGCACTGTAATTTGACCGGTAGAGGGATCGAGTACAGGCTTGAATTCGCTGGCTCGCAAAGCTTCCATGGCGGTTTGCTGATCGGCTTCGCTCATGTTCACCATGAGGGGGCGATAGCTGGGCATGTTGATCAAGATATACAAGAGTGCAAACAACAAAACAGCCAAGGCCATCAAGATGAGAGGCATGGCTTTTTTCACGCTGGGCTGTTGCAGCATTTGCTGCACAGAGGCCAAGGGGCCGCCGCCTGCGCCGCCATAATTGTTGCCGTTGGCTTGTTGCACATCCATGCCGGGCGTGAAGGTTGCCAACGCACCGCCTGCGTTAGAGCCTGCGCCGCCGGTGGTGGCAAGTGCAGTGCTGTTCGAGCCACCCGTGGCCAAGGCCGGGGTGAATGAAGCTGTTGTAGTGGCCATGTTTGAAATCTCTCAGTCGTATCTTTTAAATTAGCTACTCGAAATGAGCCTTAAACAGGCATGTTCAAAATGTCTTCGTAGGCCTTGAGCACCTTGTTGCGCACTTGCAAAGTGGCCTCAAAGCTCAAAGATGACTTTTGCATGCTCAGCACCACATCGGTTAGTGGTACGCCTTCGCCGCGCTCATAAGAGGAGGCCATCTTTGAGGCATTCATTTGGTTTTCGTTCACCTTGTTGACTGTTTGGCGAACTAAATCACTAAAACCAGAAGGACCTTCTGTGCTTTTGGAGCCACTCAGACCATTCAAGCTGCCTACCTTGTTGCCTTCATCGTCCATGCCGCCAGCAGCTTGACTTTGATAAGAGCGAAGGGTTTGCAACATCGATTGAATGTTGCCTTGGGAGTTAATTTTTTCCATGATGAGTGTTCCCTTTAAGCGGCCCAGGCCATGGTGCCGTTCTCAGCTTTGAGCTTGGCGAGTTTGTAACGCAGCGTGCGGGGGCTGATGCCCAACTTGGCGGCAGCTTCCATCCGGCTTTCGGTGGTTTGAATGGCTGCCAAAATCATTTGGTGTTCGCTGGTTTTCACAGCCTCTTGCAAGTTAGACGCAATGACCGCGTTGTCTTCGGCATTGCTGGTGTCTGGGTAGCGCAAGGCTTCTGTGGGCATGGCAAACGAAGGCACAGGTGCCTCTGGCAAGTCAGACGACATGCTCATTTGCAAATCGGCGGTGTCGTCAAACATCAGGTGTTGCGTGTCAATGTGCTGGTCGGTGCACAACACCACAGCGCGTTGCACCACGTTTTCTAATTCGCGCACATTGCCTGGCCATGGGTAAGACAAGAGCTGTGCTTGGGCTTCATCGCTCAAGGTAAATTCTTGTGCATTGGGTGCATGACGCATTAACAAGCTGGCCACCAAAGGCAATATATCGCCTTTGCGTTCGCGCAATGGCGGCACGCGCAACTTGAAGGTGCTGATCCGGAAATACAAATCTTCGCGGAACTCGCGTTCAGAGATAGCTACGCGCAAGTCTTTGTTGGTGGCGGCAATGATGCGCACATCAATGGCCACTTGGCGCTCAGAACCCAGGCGCGTTAGCAAGCGCTCTTGCAATACACGCAGCAACTTAGATTGCAAGTGCAAAGGCATTTCACCAATTTCGTCTAAGAACAAAGTGCCACCTTGGGCTTGTTCAAACAAACCTTTGAAATCTTTTTGTGCGCCTGTGAACGCGCCTTTTTCATGGCCAAACAACATATCGTCAATGAGGTGCTCTGGCAAAGCTGCACAGTTCAAACCCACAAATGGGCCACGTGCACGCTTAGAAGACTCGTGCAATACACGCGCCAAAATTTCTTTACCAGCTCCTGTAGGGCCTTCAATGAGGGCTGTCACGTTGGCTTGAGCTACGCGCTGAGCCAAAGCCAACAAGTGACGGCTTACTGGATCGACATACACCACACTCTTTTGCGGTGCCGCTGCAGCCACCACCTCGGTGGGCGGCGCCATGCGCGCCACCATGG
>JAJTGB010000099.1 GCA_021298995.1 Comamonadaceae bacterium
GTTGGCAAGGCTACGCGCAAATTGCGAACAGACAGCAAAGGGTGAGTGGGGTGGGTGGCGCTGTGGGTAGACATGTTCAAGCCTGTGCGCTTATCGCGTCCTTGCCAAGCGCGGGTCGAGCAGGTCACGCAGTCCATCGCCCATCAAATTGAGGCCTAGCACCGCCAGCGCAATGGCAATGCCTGGATAGACGGCCAACATGGGTGCTTGAAACATTTGCGATTGCGCTTCGTTGAGCATGCGGCCCCAACTCGGATTGGGCGGTTGGGTACCCAGCCCCAAGTACGACAAAGCGGCTTCGGCCAAGATGGCAATGGCAAATTGCACGGTGACTTGCACAATGAGCACACTAGCCACGTTGGGCAACACATGCTCCCAAGTAATGGCCCATTTGGATTTGCCAGCTGCTTTGGCTGCCAAGGTGAAATCGCGAGACCACACAGCGTTGGCAGCGCCCCGCGTGATGCGCGCAAACACAGGGATATTGAAGATACCAATGGCGGTGATGCTGACCACCAAACCCGGGCCATAAATGGCGGTGAGCAAAATGGCCGACAACAAAGCCGGAAAAGCAAAGGTGAAGTCGGCAGCGCGCATGACCACCTCTTCTACCCAGCCTCGTTGGGCCGATGCCCACAAGCCAAGCGGCACACCCAAGCCCACACCAATACCCACCGCAATGAAGCCCACCAACAATGAGTTTTGGCTGCCCACCAACAAGAGAGATGCAATGTCGCGCCCCAGGCTGTCTGTGCCAAACCAGTGCTGGGCGCTGGCCGCCGCCAATTTGTTGGGAATGTCAATGTCGGCCACAGGGTAGGGCGTCCAAAACAAGGACACCGCTGCGCTAATGACCAGCAAAAGCACAATGACAGCGCCCGCTGCAAAACTGCGGTGCTTGAATGCACGCTGTGCATGCTGCGTGAAAGTTTGTTCAGCTTTCATACGGCAGCAGCCCCTGTTTTCAAGCGCGGGTCAATCAGGGCATAAAGCAGATCAATGAAGAAGTTGATCAAGATGACCATGGCCGACAGCAGCATGACCACATCACGCACCACGATCAAATCGCGGTTGGCAATGGCCTGAAAAATAAGCCGGCCAATGCCAGGCAATACAAACACATTTTCTATGACGATGGCACTGGTGATGAGGTTGCCAAACTGCAAACCCATGACAGTAACCACCGGAATCATGGCGTTGCGCAACACGTGTCGCCAAAGCACTTGCTGCTTGGACAAGCCCTTGGCGCGTGCAGTGCGCACATAGTCTTCCGACATCGATTCAATGACGGCTGAACGAGTTACGCGTGTCAGGATGGCAGTTTGCACAGCGGCCAAGGCCATGGCTGGCAAGATCAAGGCGGCCATGCCAGCCAGCAAGCCACCGCCATCTTCTTCAGACCAGCCAGGAAAGCCGCCGGCACTTACCCATTGAAGGTGCACAGCAAAAAGCAGGATTAATAAAATGGCCAACCAAAAATTGGGCAAAGCCAAGCCCAATTGGCTGAGTGTCATGACCCCCACATCGCCAGTGGTATTTTGTTTGGAAGCTGCATACAAACCCAGACACAAGGCCATGACAATAGTGATGCCCATGGCCATGATGGCCAAAGGCAGGGTGACGTGCAGGCGCTCTAGCATGAGAGCTGCTGTGGGGGTGTCGTAGGAAATGCTGATGCCCGATTGGCCTTGAAGCAAGCCACCCACCCATTCCACATAACGTGAGAACGCAGGCTGGTTGAGGCCCAATTTTTCTTCCAGGGCGGCCAAAGATTCTGGGGTGGCCGTTTCGCCCAAAATCACTTGCGCCGCATTGCCTGGCAACCATTCAAGCACGGCAAACACCACCACCGAGGTCACTGCCAAAGTAGCGAAAAAACTGAAGAAACGCTGGAGCACAAACGAAGACACGCGTTATCCTTGAGTCTTCAGGGATGGCGTCCCTGCAGCCATGTGGGCGCGAGAGGGCGTGGGCATTGAAAAAAGGCGATTAAATGACATCTCAGAAGATTGTAAACACCCGGTTGAGCGAAAGAGCCAATCCGCACTACGGAAGCATTGCCGACATTGCGGGATTGCATGTGGGCCACTTTACTTCTGGCCAGCGCTTAACTGGATGCTCGGTGGTGTTGGCGCCGCAAGGTGCCGTGGGCGGTGTAGATGTCAGGGGCGCCGCGCCGGGCACCCGAGAAACCGATTTACTCGACCCTGCCAATTTGGTGGACAAAGTGCATGCGGTGTTGTTGTCGGGTGGCAGTGCTTTTGGCTTGGATGCCGCCAGCGGTGTGATGCGTTGGTTGGACGAGCGCAACCTGGGCTTTCAAACAGGCCATGGCTGTGTGCCCATCGTGCCCGCCGCGGTGTTGTTTGACTTGCCCTTGGTGCGAGATGGCGACAACCCCAAAATCAGGCCCGATGCCGCTGCCGGCTATGCGGCTTGCGACGATGCGCTGTATCAAAAACCCATGTCGGCCAGTGCCATGCGTTCGGTGGTGCCGCCCCTGTCGGGCAATGTGGGGGCTGGCGCAGGTGCCGTGGTGGGCAAGTTGTTTGGCTTGCCACGCGCCATGAAAGGCGGCATTGGCCATGCCTTGGTGAAGGTGGGGCCATGGCAAGTGGGCGCCATGGTGGCTTGCAACGCCGTGGGCGATGTGATCGATCCAGCCACAGGCGAGGTCTTGGCAGGGGCCCGCACGGCCGACGGCACGCGCTTGCTCAATTCGCAGCAAGCTTTGTTGGCAGGTCAAAGCTCGGCCATTCCCATGGCGGGTACCAACACCAGCATTGGGGTGGTGGCCACCAATGCCACGCTCAACAAAGCGCAGGCCAAGCGTTTGGCCATGAGCGCGCACGATGGGTTGGCCAGAAGCATTCGGCCAGCGCACACCACCTTGGATGGCGATACTTTGTTTGCCATGGCCACCTGTGTTGAAACCGCAGCACCCGATATGCTGTTGCTCACCGTGATGGCGGCAGAAGCCACAGCGCAGGCCACGGTGAACGCTATCTTGTTTGCCAATGGCGTGCACAGCCTGAAAGGCTATTTGCCTTCGGCCATGGAACTCAACCCTTAAGCTTCGTAGCGCTTTATTCCACGGTAAAGGTGAGGCCAGCGTGCGATTCCAGTCTCGCAATGAGCGCGTTGCCCATGGCTGAAGCGGGTGTCCAAAAACCGCCCTGGGTTGCGCTGGCATCTTTCAACAAGCAAATGGCTGCCTCGGCAATCATTTTGGAAGTGCTGCCATAGCCTGGGTCGCGGTCGCCTTTGACACCCACCTTCACAGATTGGCCTTGCTCGTTGCTGGCAATGAACAGCACGTCATAGCTGCCCGCTTCGCGCTCGGCTTTGGAGGGGCCTTCACCGGGTTTGAGTTTGTCTTCGCTCATGCTCTTGTCTTGTGCAATGGCGTTGGCAATGGCTTCGCCTTTTTCGCCGGGGCCAGTGACGATCATTTCGTCGTACACAAAATTGGCGCCCCACACATGCTTGAGTAAAAAGTTGGAGCGGTGCACATTGCGGGTGTTGATGGTGGCCATGATGAAGGGTGCCACCCAGACGCCCATTAGTTCGTCTAGCATGGGTTTGTGGCCTGTGGGTTGGCGCGGTCCTTCAAATCCGGGTGTGAGTGAGAAGGGGTTTTTGAGCAAGTCAATGACGCCAGGCTGCGTGGCGGCGGCGGCCATGGTGGCTTTGAAACTGGCCGCAGTCCCACCCGAGAAGGTGCCCTTCATTTTGCGCACACGACCGCGCACGCGCGGTGCAGGTTGGCCAAAACGTTTTGTCATTTCTTCTTGCGCCATGAACACGCCCAAGTCGAAAGGGCTAGAGTCAAAGCCACAAGAGAAGACCAAGCGTGCGCCGCTTTTTTCGGCAGTGCTTTGGTGCTGATCAATCATGTGGCGCATCCATGCGGGCTCACCACACAAGTCAACATAGTCAACGCCCGATTCGGCGCAAGCTTTGACCAACTCGTTGCCATAGAGCTGGTAGGGCCCCACTGCTGAAATGACCAAGCGGGTTTTGGACATCAAAGACTTCAGAGAAGCTTCGTCGCTGCTTTCAATGACCACCAAGGGGGTGGAGGCAGGTGCGCCAATTTCATCTCTCACAGCTTGCAACTTTTCAAGGCTGCGGCCCCCCATGGCCCATGTGAGGCCAGTGTCTGAGCGGGTGAGTAAATACTCTGCAATGAGGCGTCCGGTAAAGCCAGTGGCGCCGTGCACCACGATGTCGAATTGTTTGGTCATTGTTTCAATCGTTCCAAGGGTTGAGGACGTCTAGTCCTAAGTTTTTAAAATCTTTGCTATTTCGCGTCACCATGGTTAAACCATGGTGTGACGCCGTTGCGCCAATCAGACTGTCTATGGCTGGCATGGTTCTGCCTGCTGACGCCAGCAGCCTGCCCCAATGATCGGCAACGCCCTCGTCGATGCCCAGAATACGGCCTGCAAAAAACAAGGGAAGTTCCGTTTCGAGCCAGTCGACCAATTTTGTTCTGCGCTTAGTGTCTGCCAAACTGTCTATTCCTTTGCGCAACTCGCCCAAAGTTAGCACACTCAAATAAAGAGATGTGGAAGGCCTGCTGTTCACCCATTCCAGAACATTGGCATCGGGTGTCTTGCGCCTAATCTCAGACAAAACATTGGTATCAATGAGGTAGCTCAAAGCGACACCTTGCGAGTTGGACTTTTGTCTCTTTCTAGCGGCACATCTTCCATGGCGTACAAAGGTGATGCACGCATAAAGCTGACCAATGATTGTTGGTTACCAGTTAACTTTTCGTACATAGCTTGCGAGATGACTACGGCTACAGGTTGACCGTGCACGGTGATATTTTGAGGCCCCAAGGTCTCTGCACATTTGACGACTTCGGACAGTCGAGCTTTAGCATCTTGCATTTGCCACACTTGCATCTTGACCCCCTTGGAATAATTCTGACTATATTGGTCAGAATTTACAGTATTTCATACAGTGTGTAAATGGTCTTAGGCTAAATTCAACCCATATTGCAAGCCAATGCCAATTAGCCCGCACACCCCAATGACATGCATCACATTGAGCTTGAATTTGAGCAGTGCCACGGCCGTAGCCACTGCAATGATGGCTGAGGGCACATCGATGGCGCCACTCAGGCCTTGAGGCCACAGTGTGTGATGGCCAAAGAACAAGGCCAAATTCACAATCACGCCCACCACGGCTGCAGTGATGGCTGTCAATGGTGCGGTGAACTTCAAATCGTTGTGCGTACTTTCCACCACCGGCCCGCCTGCCAAGATAAAAATAAACGAAGGTAAAAAAGTGAACCATGTGACCAGCGTGGCCGCCAAAGCACCCGCTAAAAACAAACTGTCAGGGCCCAACAAAGCTTTGACATAGCCCCCTACAAATCCCACAAACGCCACCACCATGATGAGCGGCCCGGGTGTGGTTTCACCCAAAGCCAAGCCATCGATCATTTGAGTGGCCGTGATCCAAGCAAACTGCTCAACCGCGCCTTGGTACACATAAGGCAACACGGCATAGGCGCCGCCAAAGGTGAGTAGCGCCGCTTTGGTAAAGAACCAGCTCATTTGGGTGTAGGTGTGATCCCATCCGTGTTGAAGCACCAAGTAAGTCATGGGCAAGGCCCACAACAGCGCACCAGCAAACAACACTTGCCACAAACGCTGCCAATGAAATACAGCGTGTGCGGAAGTGGGTGTGTCGTCGTCTATGAGGGCTACACCATGGGTAGCATGCGTTGCGGAGTGTGCGCCTGCCACACTAAATGATGCAGGCGACATGCGCCCTCCAAAGAAACCAATGGTGGCTGCTACCAGAATGATGATTGGAAAAGGCACCTTGAGTGCAAAGATGGCAACAAAGCTGGCCGCTGCAATGCCCACTAGCAAATTGTTTTTAAGGGTACGCGAGCCAATGCGATAGGCTGCTTGAATCACGATGGCTGTGACGGCTGGCTTGATGCCATAAAAAAAGCCTGCCACCCAAGCCACTTGGCCGTAGGCAATGTAAATCCAAGAAAGCGAAATCAAGATGAACAGGGAAGGCAGCACAAACAAAACGCCCGCCACAATGCCACCCCGAGTTTTGTGCATCAACCAGCCAATGTAGGTGGCCAATTGCTGTGCTTCTGGCCCTGGCAACACCATGCAGTAGTTGAGCGCATGCAGGAAGCGCTTTTCAGACAACCAGCGCCTTCGAACCACCAACTCCTCATGCATGATGGCAATCTGTCCCGCCGGACCGCCAAAGCTGATGAAGCCCAACTTGAACCAAAAAAGCAGTGCCTGCCAAAAGCTGACGGGCCTTGCTTGATCAGGTGGAGGAGGTGACACAGGGTGATCTTTCGGCGTCAACTTGATGGCTTTCTAGGATTTGGATGGCTAAATTATGGATTGGTTTTTGATTAAGAGATCTGAATCACTCTGTATAGAGTGATCTTCTTGTCGAAAGCTTTAACATACACGGTCTCATGCGAAATCTCAGATGAAAGACTTTTGTGTCTTCATTTTGCATGCTCATTTGAAGCAGACCCCATGGAAATCAAAGTCAACTTTCTCGACAAACTTCGCCTAGAAGCCAAGTTTGACGACTTCACGGTTATTGCAGACCAGCCCATTCGCTACAAAGGCGATGGCTCTGCGCCTGGCCCCTTCGACTACTTTCTGGCATCGTCCGCTTTGTGTGCCGCCTACTTTGTGAAGTTGTACTGCGATACTCGCAACATTTCTACTGAGCACATTCGGCTATCACAAAACAACATTGTTGATCCAGAAAACCGCTACGCGCAGATTTTCAAAATTCAGGTGCAGTTGCCGCCCGATATTTCTGAAGTAGACCGCCGTGGCATCTTGAATTCCATTGAACGCTGCACTGTTAAAAAAGTAGTGCAAGAAGGCCCTGAGTTTGTCATTGAAGAAGTGGCCAACTTGGACGAAGACGCACAAGCCTTGCTCAGCCTCAAACCCGATGCCCAAAGCAGCACGTTTATTTTGGGCAAAGACTTGCCCTTGGAACAAACCATTGCCAACATGTCGGGCGTGTTGGCGAGTCTAGGCATCAAGATTGAAATTGCCTCTTGGCGCAACATCATTCCCAATGTGTGGTCCTTGCACATTCGCGATGCGCATTCGCCCATGTGCTTTACCAATGGCAAAGGCGCCACCAAAGAAAGTGCGCTGGCTTCTGCCTTGGGTGAATACATTGAGCGTCTGAACAACAATCACTTTTATGCGGGCGCTTATTGGGGCGAAGAACTGGCCAATGCCGAGTTTGTGCATTACCCCAATGAGAAATGGTTTAAACCCGGAAAAAAGGATGCGCTACCTAAAGAAATTCTGGACCCGTACTGCCTGAGTATTTACAACCCCGATGGCGAGCTCAAGGGTTCGCATTTGATTGATACCAACTCGGGCAATGTGGCGCGCGGTATTTGTTCTCTGCCCTTCGTGAGGCAATCAGACCAGCAGGTGGTGTACTTTCCGTCTAACTTGGTAGAAAACTTATTCGTCAGCAATGGCATGAGCGCGGGCAACACGCTGGCCGAAGCGCAAGTGCAGTGCTTGTCCGAAATTTTTGAGCGCGCTGTTAAGAAAGAAATTCTGGAAGGTGAAATTTGCTTGCCCGATGTGCCCTCCGAAGTGTTGGCCAAATATCCCAGCATCATGGCTGGCATTCAAGGACTCGAAGCCCAAGGATTCCCTGTGCTGGTGAAAGACGCTTCGCTAGGCGGCATTTATCCTGTGATGTGCGTCACACTGATGAACCCCCGCACCGGCGGCGTGTTTGCTTCCTTTGGCGCACACCCCAGCCTAGAGGTAGCGCT
>JAJTGB010000100.1 GCA_021298995.1 Comamonadaceae bacterium
AGAATGCAGCCCGCGTGGGTGCTCACCTCAAAGCTCGACTTGAAAAGGGTCTTGCTGGCGCGCAAGGCGTCAAAGAAATTCGGGGTCAAGGTTTGATGCTTGGCATTGAATTAGAGAAGCCTTGCAGTGAACTCACCATGCGGGCCGCCGAAGCAGGCTTGTTGATCAGCGTGACAGCAGACAGCGTTATACGCATGGTGCCACCCCTCATCATGACCATTGCAGAAGCAGATGAAGTGGCAGATATTTTGCTGCCGCTCATTCAGGCCTTTCTATCGGAGAAATCTTGATGCCATTGAATTCTCCAAACTTGCCCATTCGGCATTATTTGCAATTCACTGATTTAACGGCTGATGAGTATGCGCATGTTTTCAAGCGCGCATCCTTCATCAAAGCCAAATTCAAAGCTTACGAAAAATACCAGCCACTGACAGACCGTACTTTGGCCATGATTTTCGAAAAGGCATCCACTAGAACGCGTGTGAGCTTTGAAGCCGGCATGTATCAAATGGGTGGTTCGGTGGTTCACCTCACCACAGGGGATAGCCAGTTAGGCCGTGCTGAGCCCATTGAAGACAGCGCCAGAGTGATCAGCCGCATGGTCGACTTGGTCATGATCCGAACCTATGGGCAGGACAAGATTGAGACCTTTGCCAAGCACTCCCGTGTGCCCGTGATCAACGGCCTGACCAACGAGTTTCATCCTTGCCAAATTCTGGCTGACATCTTCACTTACATTGAGCATCGCGGCTCTATTCAAGGCAAAACAGTTGCTTGGGTGGGTGACGGCAACAACATGGCCAACACTTGGTTACAAGCTGCCGACTTGCTGGGATTTAAAGTTCACCTCAGCACGCCCAGCGGCTATGAAGTGGATCCCGCTGTAGTGGGGGTGAGAACTGCAGCCAGCACGCAATTTTTCAAAGATCCCATGCAGGCGTGTGAAGGGGCTGATTTGGTTACCACCGATGTCTGGACCAGCATGGGCTATGAAGCTGAAAATGAAGCTCGCAAAAAAGCTTTTGCCGATTGGTGTGTGGATGAAGAGATGATGAAAATCGCCAAGCCTGACGCGCTGTTCATGCATTGCCTTCCAGCACACCGCGGCGAGGAAGTCAGCGCTGAAGTGATTGACGGGCCTCAATCAGTGGTTTGGGACGAAGCAGAAAATCGCATGCATGTCCAAAAGGCATTGATGGAATTTTTAATGCTCGGCAAACTTTGAAATTCATTTTCAAAGTACTTCTTTAAAGTTCCACCAACAGCGAGAGCCATCAAAGACAGTTGACTAGGGTCCCGCATAAAGCCACGGGCTGTCCATCAAGGTTTCGCCAAAGAGCTTCATGGCCCAATTTCGGCCCCATCGCATTGGGCCTGTGAGGTGAAAAATTTGACCATTTCGAATGGCGCCTTGCTGAACTCGGGCATTGCGGGCCCAACGCGCCTGCGCGTACAGTTCCCAGCGGCCAGCCACAGGCAGGTCTGTTCTAGACCAGCTTTTGGCTAATTCAGCAGCATCCTCAATGGCCATGCCTGCGCCCTGCGCCAAGAATGGCCGCATGGGGTGCGCGGCATCTCCCAACAAAGCAATTCGCCCTTTCGCCATTTCATGGGGCCCCTGCATGGGCGAACGATCGCAAAGTGGCCAAAGTCGCCAAGCTGGTGCAGCCTCCACCAGCGCCTTGAGGTGCGAGTGAACTGGGCCCATGGCGGCTTCTAAGTCTTGTTTGTTGGCGGCGTGATCCCATTCTTCCATCGCTGCTGGCGTGGGGCCTTGAACCACAATGACCATGTTCAAAAAATCGCCGCCTTGAACAGGGTACAAAACAGCATGAAGTCGAGGTCCCAGCCAAACATTCACATCTTGAAGCCGAAATTTTTCTGGAATGGATTGCATGGGCACAAGCGCTCGATAGGCCAGCAAGCCCGTCACCCTGGGTGGTATTGAAGGCACCACCATTTGACGCGTTGCGCTCCAAAGACCATCGGCACCCACCATGGCATCGGTTTCAAAAACCTCTCTCACGCCTGTGGCTAGCTGAAGTGCACTGAGCTTGATGGTGTCTAGTTCCCTTACCTCATCCACCTGGCAATGAAGGCTTAAATCAGCAAGGCCAGAACGCTTGATTTTTTGCAAAAGAAGTCGATGCAAATCAGCGCGGTGAACCGTGAAGTAAGGCGCACCATAGACTTCTTGACTTCGCTGCCCTAAAGGCAAGCTGCCAATCACGCTTCCCGTTTTGGCATCTTTGGCCTCCAGCTTGTCCGGTGCAAAGCCGATACCCTTAAGCTCTTCTGCCAAGCCCCATGCATGCAAGGTGCGTGTGACATTGGGGCTGAGTTGTATGCCTGCACCGACTTCTGAAAAATTGGCTGCACGTTCAAGCACATGCGGACGGGCGCCCACCAGACCACACGCCAAAGCAGAGGCCAGTCCGCCAATTCCGCCGCCCACAATGATGATCGAATTTTTCACAAGCTTGATTTTGCAACGATCTGATTCCAAAACACCGTGAGCCATTAAAAAAGCCCAAAAGACCGAGATCTTTTGGGCTTGAGCAAGAGGCTGTGTGAGCAGTTTTAGGCTGCAACACCTTTGGCCACTTCTGCGTACTCTTCGATCTTGTCGAAGTTCATGTACTTGTAGATCTGAGTTCCATCTTTGTTAATTTCAGTCATGCTCGCTTGGTACTCTTCTGTGGTTGGAATGCGGCCCAGTTTGGAGCTGATGGCTGCAACCTCAGAGGAAGCCAAATAAACATTGGTGTTTTTGCCCAAGCGGTTGGGGAAATTGCGTGTTGAAGTAGACACCACCGTGGCGCCCTCACGCACCTGGGCTTGGTTGCCCATGCACAAGGAGCAGCCTGGCATTTCAGTGCGTGCGCCGGCCGCACCAAACACACCGTAGTGGCCTTCTTTGGTCAATTCGGCAGCGTCCATCTTGGTGGGCGGTGCTATCCACAACTTCACTGGTATGTCACGGCGACCTTCAAGCAGCTTAGAGGCTGCACGGAAGTGACCAATGTTGGTCATGCAAGAACCAATGAAGACTTCGTCAATTTTGGTGCCCGCCACATCTGACAACAACTTGGCGTCATCTGGGTCGTTAGGGCAGCACAAGACTGGCTCTTTCAGCTGGTCCATGTCAATTTCAAGCACGTGGGCGTATTCGGCATTGGCATCCGCTTCAAGCAGCTTGGGATTGGCCAGCCATGCTTCGACGGCCTGAATACGACGCTCGAGTGCACGCTTGTCGCTGTAACCCTGAGCAATCATATTTTTCATCAAAACGATGTTGGAGTTCAAGTACTCTTTGACTGGTTCTGGGTTGAGCTTCACTGTACAACCCGCTGCTGAGCGCTCTGCTGAAGCATCGGACAATTCAAAAGCTTGCTCCACCTTCAAATCTGGCAAGCCTTCGATTTCCAAAATGCGACCAGAGAACTCATTGATCTTGCCGGACTTGGCAACTGTCAACAAGCCTGCCTTGATGGCGTAGTAGGGAATGGCGTGAACCAAATCGCGCAACGTAATACCAGGCTGCATCTTGCCTTTGAAACGAACCAGAATAGATTCAGGCATGTCCAGGGGCATGACACCTGTGGCCGCGCCGAAGGCCACCAAACCAGAGCCGGCAGGGAAAGAAATACCAATGGGGAAACGTGTGTGCGAGTCGCCACCTGTGCCCACTGTGTCGGGCAGCAACAAACGGTTCAACCAACTGTGAATAATGCCATCGCCTGGCTTCAGAGAAACACCGCCGCGGTTACTCATGAAGGCTGGCAATTCGTGGTGCATTTTCACGTCAACGGGCTTGGGGTATGCCGCTGTGTGGCAGAAAGACTGCATCACCATGTCGGCACTGAAGCCCAAACAAGCCAAATCTTTCAACTCGTCGCGAGTCATGGTGCCAGTGGTGTCTTGTGAGCCCACAGTGGTCATCTTGGGTTCGCAATAGGTACCTGGGCGAACGCCCTGTCCTTCTGGCAAACCACAAGCACGGCCCACCATTTTCTGCGCCACAGTAAAACCGGCTTTGGTAGATGTGGGTACCTTAGGCAAACGGAACAAGGTCGAGGTGGGCAAGCCCAAGAACTCTCGAGCCTTGCCTGTGAGCGAACGGCCAATGATCAAATTGATGCGGCCGCCAGCGCGGACTTCGTCAAACAACATGTCGCTGCGCAGTTCAAATTCTGTGAGCAAGGCACCATTTTTCATGATCTTGCCTTCGTAAGGCAGGACATCAATCACGTCACCCATTTCCAATTTGGAAACATCGACTTCGATCGGCAAGGCACCTGAATCTTCTTGCGTGTTGAAGAAAATCGGTGCAATTTTGCCGCCCAAAGTGACACCGCCAAAGCGCTTGTTAGGCACAAAAGGAATGTCTTCACCAAAGCCCCAGATGATGCTGTTGGTGGCAGATTTGCGCGAAGAACCTGTGCCGACCACGTCACCCACATAAGCCACCAAGTGACCCTTTTTCTTCAGCTCTTCAATGAAGGCCATGGGGCCGCGCTTGCCGTCTTCTTCTGGTTTGAAAGCAGCATCAGGACGTGTGTTTTTCAACATGGCCAGGTAGTGCAGAGGAATGTCGGGGCGGCTCCATGCATCGGGTGCAGGAGACAGATCGTCTGTGTTGGTTTCACCTGGAACTTTGAAAACAGAGACTGTGATTTTTTGAGCCACTTCAGGGCGTGAAGTGAACCACTCGGCATCTGCCCAGCTCTTGATCACGGCACTGGCGTGGGCGTTGCCTGACTTCGATTTCTCTGCAACATCGTGGAAAAAGTCGAACATCAACAATGTTTTCTTCAAACCTTCAGCAGCCACTGCGCCTACTTCTTTGTCGTCCAGCAAATCAATCAAGGGCTTGACGTTGTAGCCACCCACCATGGTGCCCAACAACTCAGTGGCTTTGGCTTTGCTGATTAAGGCAACTTGGAGGTCACCGTGTGCAACGGCTGACAAAAAAGATGCCTTGACTTTGGCTGCATCGTCAACACCTGGGGGAACTCGGTGAGTGAGCAAGTCCATCAAAAAAGCGTCCTCGCCTTGGGGCGGGGCTTTGATCAATTCAATCAATTCAGCAGTTTGCTTGGTATCGAGCGGCAGTGGTGGGATTCCAAGGGCTGCGCGTTCTGCAACGTGTTCACGGTAGGCTTTCAACATTTTTTTCTCCTGTCTAACTAAATAATTGATAAATCCAAAATTTTCAAACGACACCCGTTAGCGTTGGTCAGATGTCGCAGGGTTGCTGACATCAATCAAGGCTGGCGGGGGATTAACCTTCATGTCGTTGGCAAATGCCACCTGATCTGGGTGCGCGCATTCATCGGCCAATCGACGTCCATTTTTTTGATCCATGAGCATGGATTTGTTGGCAAGCTGCAGCCAAACTGCGCCTGCTTTTTCATCTTCCAATCGGATGGCACCCGTGCTGGTGGACACGGGTTTCATGCGGTATTTGTAGCCTTTGCCTTGCAAATGAAAGTAGCCAGGCGTGTTGGTATCAGCTGTCATTTGAACCGATGCGCCCAACTCACAAGGCAGATGTCCAACATGCACACGTTCTGCAATACTGAGCTCCTCTGGCGCCAAGGGTTGCTCCGCAGCTTTGACTGCACGCTTTGCCACCTCACTTTTTTGAGGTTTTTTGGCGGCGTTGGACTGAGCCGAAGAATGCGCTTTGCCTGGTTTTTTGGCGTTTGTGTGGGTGTGACTCGATGCCTGAGCCCATGCCATGCTAAACCCGAACCCGCACAAAAGTACCACTACAAATTTCATCAAGTTGCGCATGCGGTCTCCCCAAAATACAACTCGACTGATTCTGGCAAATGTCTGCCCGTTTGATAAGCGCGTTCTAGCACTTGCCAAAAAAAACGATAACTGGCGCGATCATGCAATTGGCCACCATGACTCACCGGCGCCCAATTGGCATTGCGGGCAGCTGAGATCAAATCGGCAGCTTGCTCAATTTCATGGGCACTGGGTGCCAAGGCCTCCACCACCGGACGAATTTGGCTAGGGTGAATGCTCCACATGCGGGTGTAACCCAATTCACGGGAAGCCTTTGTGGCCGCCACTTTGATGGCTTCCAAATCACTGAACTCAGTGACCACGCAGTGAGAAGGCACTTTGCCATGCGCATGACAAGCGCTGGCTATTTCCAATTTGGCACGGACCACCAAAGGGTGTGTAAATTGTCCCAGCACGCCCATACCGCTCGATGGAATGGCGCCACCATGGGCAGACACAAAATCCATCAAACCAAAACTGAGAGATTGCACGCGAGGATGTGCCGCAATGTCAAAAGCACGGTGAACGGCAGCGGGTGATTCAATCAGCACATGCAAGGGAAGGCTGGAGGCACCCACCTGATTCAATGCATTGGCAGCAGCCTCCACATCAGCAACTGTCTCCACTTTGGGAATCATCACGTGCCGTAATTTGGAGTGAACAAAACCCACAATAAGGGTGATGTCGCTTCCAAATGAAGGGTGATCAACCGGATGCACGCGGACCGCAACTCTGGCCTCAGGCGCTGCGTTGGCTGCAATTTCACTGACCAAATGGGCATGTTCAATTTCACCACCGACGGGGGCACCATCTTCACAATCCAAGGTGACATCGAAAACGCAAGCACCAAACTCTTGCGTCATTTCAGCTTGCAGTTGCAAGCTTTTGCGCATCCGCACTTCAACACCGCTGTAATGATCACAAACGGGCAAGACCCTACTTGCCGCTTGTGAACCCAACAGTATGTCGCGCGGATGTTTCACGAAAGTGTTTGTTGATTAGAGCAAGTGCGCCACGCCGGCTTGCTCATCTGTCAACTCTTTCAAAGTTTTGTCGATGCAAGATTGGCTGAATGCATCAATGTCCAAACCTTCCACCACTTTGTATTCGCCGTTGGCGCATGTGACGGGGAAACCGAACATGACGTCTTTGGGAATACCGTACCAGCCTTGTGAAGGAATGCCCATGGTGACCCAATGGCCGTTGGTGCCCAAGGCCCAATCGCGCATGTGGTCGATGGCGGCATTGGCAGCAGAAGCAGCAGATGACAAACCACGCGCTTCAATGATGGCAGCACCACGTTTGCCCACAGTAGGCAAGAACACGTTGGCGTTCCATTCTTGATCGTTGATCATGGTCTTGACAGATTCGCCGTTGATGGTGGCAAAACGGTAGTCAGCGTACATGGTGGGAGAGTGGTTGCCCCAAACGCAGAGTTTTTGAATGTCGGCCACGGCCTTGCCAGTTTTGGCAGCGATTTGTGACGCAGCGCGGTTGTGGTCCAAACGCAGCATGGCAGTGAAGTTGCCTGGCTTGAGATCGGGGGCGCTCTTCATGGCGATGTAGGCGTTGGTGTTGGCAGGGTTGCCGACCACCAAGACTTTGACGTTGCGTGAAGCCACCGCATTCAAAGCCTTGCCCTGTGCCGTGAAGATGGCACCATTGATAGCGAGCAACTCAGCGCGCTCCATGCCAGGGCCGCGGGGGCGTGAACCCACCAACAAGGCGTAGTCGGTGTCTTTGAAAGCGGTCATGGGGTCGGAATGGGCTTCCATGCCGGCCAGCAATGGGAACGCGCAATCGTCCAGCTCCATCATGACGCCCTTGAGGGCTTTTTGGGCTTTTTCGTCTGGGATTTCAAGCAATTGCAAGATCACGGGTTGATCTTTGCCCAACATTTCGCCGGAAGCGATGCGGAACAACAATGCGTATCCAATTTGACCAGCGGCTCCTGTGACGGCGACGCGAACGGGCTTTTTGCTCATGGTGTGAACTCCAGATAGTGATAAGAAAACGGAC
>JAJTGB010000101.1 GCA_021298995.1 Comamonadaceae bacterium
CCAATAGCTTGCCGCCAGGTTTGAGCACCCGGCACATCTCTCGAAGTGCAGCATCTTTGTGGGTCATGTTGCGCAGACCAAAGGCCACACTGACCACGTTGAAATAATTGTTGGGAAAAGGCAACTTTTCGGCGTCACACACCAAGGTTGGCAACAACACACCTTCGTTGACCAATCGATCGCGCCCAGTACGGAGCATCGCTTCGTTGATGTCGGTGTGAAAAACCTGGCCCGTGCTACCAACTTTTTTGGAAAAAGCCAAAGACAAATCGCCGGTACCGCCCGCAATGTCCAGTGCACGATCACCTTCTTTGAGGTTGGCCACTTGAACCGTATACGCTTTCCAAACACGGTGGAGGCCAGCCGACATCAGGTCATTCATGATGTCGTACTTGGAGGCCACCGAATCAAACACGCCCCTGACGTGTTTGGCCTTTTCTTTTTCATCGACCGTTTTGAAGCCAAAGTGGGTGGAGCTCATGTGCAAATTCCGATCAATGAGAATGTCCACAAGATGAACCGCCAGCAGCGATCATCGGATCGTCTCGATCTGCGCCAGCGGCCGCGAGGCGCTCTTTGTACTGATCCAAAAGTTGGTCTTTGTCAGCGCCCAAATGGTACAAATAATCCCAGGAAAAAATGCCACTGCTGTGACCGTCTGAAAACGTAGGCTGAACCGCATAGTTGCCCACTTGCACCAGCTCAACAATGTCGACTTCGCGTTTGCCCGTTTGCAAGACCTCTTGCCCTGGGCCATGCCCTTGCACCTCGGCGGAGGGGGAGTAAACGCGCATCAGCTCAAACGGAATCCAAAATGTTTGGCCATCGGAAAATGCAATTTCCAAAGCCTTGCTTTGCCCGTGGAGGGTCAAGGCTTGTGGTGAGGGTGCCCCTGCTGTCAATCCGGCCATACGGGTCTCTTTCGTGATGCTGTGCGTTAAACCAAAACGCGTTCAATGCCACCGGCATTGGCCGCCGCCACATACTCGGGCATCCACTGCTCACCTAAGATGTGCTTGGCCATTTCAACGACGATGTAATCGGCTTCCAACAGGCCATTTTTCAAATCGTCACCATAGCGGGACAGGCCTTGCAAACAGCTTGGGCAGCTGGTTAAAACCTTGATGTTTTCTTTTTCGCCCACCATGCCAGAGGCGCGCATTTGCGTCTCGCTCTTCAGAATTTCTTCTTCTTTGCGGAAACGCACTTGCGTGGCAATGTCGGGGCGAGTCACCCCCAAAGTACCTGACTCACCGCAGCAGCGATCAGACTTCAGCACCTGCGGACCCAGCAATGACTTGACCGTCTTCATGGGGTCTTGCAACTTCATGGGGCTGTGGCAAGGGTCGTGGTACAGGTAGGCGCCATTGTTGCTGAGCGTCATGCCCTTCTCGAGCAAGTACTCATGAATATCGACGATGCGGCAACCCGGAAAAATCTTGTCAAACTCATAGCCTTGAAGCTGGTCATAGCAAGTGCCGCAACTGACCACCACGGTTTTGATGTCCAGATAGTTGAGGGTATTGGCCATGCGATGGAACAGCACACGGTTGTCGGTAATGATTTTCTCGGCCTTGTCAAACTGACCGCTGCCCTTTTGGGGGTAGCCGCAACATAAATAGCCTGGCGGTAAAACCGTTTGAACGCCCGTATGCCACAGCATGGCCTGCGTGGCCAAACCCACTTGGCTGAACAAGCGCTCAGAACCGCAACCCGGGAAGTAAAACACCGCCTCCGTTTCGGGCGTGGTGACCTTCGGGTTGCGAATGATGGGCACGTAATCTTGATCTTCAATGTCCAACAAAGCGCGGGCCGTTTTCTTGGGCAAGCCGCCAGGCATCTTTTTGTTGATGAAGTGAATCACCTGCTCTTTGATGGGCGCTGCGCCAATGCTAGACGGTGGTGCTTTGGTTTGCTTGCGCGCAAACGTTTTGAGCACATCGTGCGCAAAACGCTGCACCTTCATACCCACACCCACCATGCCGGCACGGGCCAGTTTGATGGTTTCTGGGTTGGTGGCGTTTAGCATGAACATGGCCGCAGCATTGCCTGGGCGGAATGTTTTTTGGCCCATTTTGCGCAGCAAGTTGCGCATGTTCATTGATACATCGCCAAAGTCAATTTTGACTGGGCAAGGTGAGAGGCACTTGTGACAAACAGTGCAATGGTCGGCCACATCTTCAAATTCTTGCCAGTGCTTGATAGACACACCTCGGCGTGTTTGCTCTTCATACAAGAAGGCTTCGACCAGCAATGATGTGGCCAAAATTTTGTTGCGCGGGCTGTACAACAAATTGGCACGGGGCACATGCGTGGCGCACACAGGTTTGCACTTGCCACAGCGCAAACAATCTTTGATGCTGCCGGCAATAGCGCCAATGTCAGACTGCTGCATGATGAGGGATTCATGCGCCATCAAACCAAAGCTGGGGGTGTAGGCATTGGTCAGATCGGCTTGGATACCCACACCCTCTGAGCCACTCACATTTCGTATCAACTTGCCTTTGTTGAAACGGCCTTCAGGGTCGACCCGCTGCTTGTAATCGGCAAAGGGTTGGAGTTCAGCGTCGGTGAGGTGCTCAAGCTTGGTGATGCCAATGCCGTGCTCTCCGGAAATGACCCCGTCCAGACTGCGTGCCAAGACCATGATGCGCGACACGGTTTGGTGCGCTGTTTGCAACATGTCGTAGTCGTCTGAATTGACAGGCAGATTGGTGTGCACATTGCCGTCACCGGCGTGCATGTGAAGGGCTACCCACACACGCCCCTTGAGAACGCGTTTGTGGATGGCCACACATTCGTCCAAGATAGGCTTGAATGCTGCCCCAGAAAAAATGCTTCCAAACGGCGCCTTGATTTGGGTTTTCCAACTGGCACGCAAGGTGTGATCTTGCAATTGTGGAAACAAGGTGTCCACTGACTGCAACCAGCCTTGCCACAAATCTCGCACATCACGCACAACCGCCAAAGCCTGCGTGACCCGGTCTTCCAACAACTCAGCGGACGCAATTTGACCGGCGTCATCTTCCTTGCCCAAAGGCAAATTACCCTTGCTTAAAAAGTGCTCCAATTCATTGCACAACTTGATTTTGTTGCGCATTGAGAGTTCGATGTTGATGCGTTCAATGCCATCGGTGTATTCCGCCATTCGTGGCAGGGGAATCACGACGTCTTCGTTGATCTTGAAAGCATTGGTGTGTTTGCTGATGGCCGCTGTTCTTTTGCGATCCAACCAAAACTTTTTGCGCGCTTCGGGGCTGATGGCAATGAAGCCTTCCCCGCTGCGTGAGTTGGCAATGCGAACCACTTCGGAGGTAACTTTGGCCACGTCATCGGCGTTGTCGCCGGCAACGTCACCCACCAAAACCATTTTGGGCAAACCACCGCGTTTGGACTTGGTGGTGTAGCCCACCGCGCGCAAATAACGATCGTCCAAATGCTCCAAACCTGCCAGCAACACACCCGAGCGTTTTTGCTCTGCGAACATGAAGTCTTTGATTTCAACGATGCTGGGGACAGCATCTTTGGCATTGCCAAAAAACTCCAAGCAAACGGTGCGCGTGTGTTCGGGCATGCGATGCAAAATCCAACGTGCGCTGGTGATCAGGCCATCACAACCTTCTTTTTGCACGCCTGGCAAGCCAGCCAAGAATTTGTCGGTCACATCCTTGCCCAAGCCTTCTTTGCGGAAATTCGCACCAGGGATGTCAAGGCGTTCTTCGCGAACCAATGTGGTGCCATTTGCTTCGAAATATTTCAACTCAAAGCTGGCCACATCCACATCGTGAATCTTCCCAAGGTTGTGGCTTAAGCGGGTGACTTCAAGCCACTGCGCATCGGGCGTGACCATGCGCCAGCTGGCCAAATTGTCGAGTGCGGTACCCCACAAAACAGCCTTCTTGCCTCCCGCATTCATGGCAATATTGCCACCAATGCAGCTGGCTTCGGCAGATGTTGGATCAACTGCAAAGACCCAACCGGCGCGCTCTGCGGCATCGGCCACGCGCTGCGTGACCACGCCCACTTCGGTCCACAGAGTGGGCACTTCTTTGTCTAGGCCAGGCAACTTCACCATCTCAATGTCTGACATGGCTTCGAGTTTTTCAGTGTTGATCACTGCGCTGTTCCACGTCAGGGGCACTGCCCCACCTGTGTAGCCTGTGCCGCCGCCCCTTGGAATGATGGTCAATCCCAAGGTGAAACAAGCTTTGACCAAATTGGCCATTTCGGCTTCTGTGTCGGGTGTCAGAACCACAAAAGGATACTCAACACGCCAATCGGTGGCATCTGTGACATGGCTCACACGCGACAGCGCATCGAACTTGATGTTGTCTTTGGCGGTGTGCTTGCCAAGTCCCTTTTGCGTTTTTTTCCGCAACTGGGCCATGGCCGAGAAAGTCTCACCGAACGCTTTGACGGCCTTGCCCGCCAATTCCAGCAACTCGCCCACGGCACCATCTCGCAAAGCATCGGCTTCAGGCGTGCGGCGCTTTTGGACTTCTCCCAAGCGATGCTGCAAGGCCTCGACCAACAACTTTCGCCGGTCGGGGTTGTCTAGCAAGTCGTCTTGCAAATAGGGGTTGCGCTGAACCACCCAAATATCGCCCAATACCTCATAGAGCATGCGGGCCGAACGGCCAGTGCGGCGTTCGTCGCGCAATTGATTGAGCAGGTCCCAGGCACGAACACCCAACAAACGGATCACAATTTCTCGGTCAGAGAAGCTTGTGTAGTTGTAAGGAATTTCGCGCAAGCGGGGTGACGAATCGTCAGCCTGCATGAGGTGTTGGAGCGTGGTTGGAGCGTTCATGAGGTTCAAGGCCAGATTTTACTGCAGGGGTTCAATCACGCGCCAAGGGTGGGGACTCCCTTCAAAGCGGGGTAAACCACCGCTTCTTGCTTGACTCAGGTCAATGAGGATCATGGAAACCCCGGGTTGTCATTTTTTCTTCATCCATCTGTAATACCATTTGCATATCTTGGCTTTAAGCTAAGGTTTGAATCAACCTCAAAGAGAGTACTTATGAACTACAAAAAATCACTCGCTGCTTTGGCCATCGCTGCTTTCAGCGTTGGCGCACAGGCTCAAACTGAAATTCAGTGGTGGCACTCGATGGGTGGCGCTTTGGGCGAATGGGTCAACGACCAGGCCAAAGACTTCAATGCCAGCCAAAAAGATTACAAAATTGTGCCCACCTTCAAGGGCAGCTACGACGAGTCCATGACCGCCGCCATTGCCGCCTTCCGCGCAGGCAACGCCCCTCACATCCTGCAAGTTTTTGAAGTGGGTACGGCCACCATGATGGCCAGCAAAGGCGCTATCGTCCCCGTTGGCAAGGTCATGCAAGACGCCGGCTTGAAATTTGACCCCAACGCTTATGTACCTGCTGTGGCCGGCTATTACACAGCGCCCAATGGCCAAATGTTGAGCTTCCCCTTCAACAGCTCCACACCCGTCTTTCATTACAACAAAGACGCCTTCAAAGCAGCGGGCATGGATCCCGAGAAGCCCCCAACCACTTGGCCTGAAGTGGCTTTGGCGGCGGCCAAATTGAAAGCCAGTGGCCACAAGTGCCCGTTCACCACCAGCTGGATCAGCTGGACCCAGCTCGAGAGCTTCTCTGCTTGGCACAACACTGAATTTGCCACCAAAGGCAACGGCATGCGTGGCATCGATGCCCGTCTAAGCTTCAACTCGCCTTTGCACGTTCGCCACATTGAAAATTTGGCCAACATGGCCAAGAGCGGCCTGTTCATTTACAAGGGCCGCGGCAATGCAGCAGACGCCACCTTTGTGTCTGGCGAATGCGCCATGGCCACAGGCTCTTCCGCGCTGTATGGCAACGTCACACGCAATGGCAAATTTGCCTACGGCATTGGCACCTTGCCTTATTACCCAGATGTCAATGGCGCACCTCAAAACACCGTCATTGGCGGTGCCAGCTTGTGGGTCATGAGCGGCAAGAAAGCGGAAGAGTACAAAGGCGTTGGCCAATTCTTCGCCTTCCTGTCTCAGCCTGAGATCGCCGCCAAGAGCCACCAGCGCACTGGCTACTTGCCTGTGACAAAGGCTTCGTTTGAATTGACCGATAAATCAGGTTTCTACAAAAAGAACCCCGGTACCGATGTGTCTGTGACGCAAATGATCCGCAAAACCACCGACAAATCACGGGGCGTGCGTTTGGGCAACTTCGTGCAAATTCGCACCATCATCGATGAAGAACTCGAAGGCGTGTGGAGTGGCAAGAAGCAACCCAAAGAAGCTTTGGACATGGCCATCAAGCGCGGCAACGAGCAACTTGAGCGCTTCGAAAAAGCCAACAAGTAAACTGACGTCGTTCAAAATGCAGCATGATTCTTTGCAGAGTCATGCCCGCTAGCCCAAAAGCAGAGAGACCCTTCTCTGCTTTTGTCATTTTTTTGGTCATTTTTCTTGACACCGACTTGTTATAAAACTTCATGGAAAAGCGCGTACGCTTCAAATCAGGCTGGCTGCCCTGGGTGCTAATTGCACCGCAGATGGCGGTGGTGCTGGTTTTTTTCTTTTGGCCAGCAGGTCAGGCTTTGTATCAAAGTGTGCTCAGCCAAGACGCCTTTGGCGGGTCCGTACAGTTTGTCGGTACTGAAAACTTTGATCGCCTTTTTGCCGATGACAGTTACCTCAACTCTTTCAAAACCACCGCATTCTTTTCCATCTTGGTGGCCTCTATCGGTTTATCGGTGTCTTTGTTGTTGGCGGTCATGGCCAACCGCCTCATGCGCGGCTCGGGCATTTACAAAACACTGCTCATATGGCCTTACGCGGTAGCCCCTGTGGTGGCCGGCGTATTGTGGCTCTTCATGTTTGCTTCCCCGATGGGGGTGGTAGCCTTTTTTCTGCGGAGCATGGGCTTTGAATGGAACCATTTGCTCAATGGCAACCACGCCATGGCCTTGATTGTGATGGCCTCTGTCTGGAAACAAATCTCCTACAACTTCTTGTTTTTTTTAGCAGGCCTCCAGTCCATTCCCAAATCATTGATTGAGGCGGCCGCCATCGATGGCGCTTCGCCTTGGCACCGTTTTTGGACCATCGTTTTTCCTTTGCTGTCGCCCACCACATTTTTCCTGTTGGTCATCAATGTGGTCTATGCATTCTTTGACACCTTTGCAATTATTGACGCCACCACCCACGGCGGCCCCGGCAAAGAAACTGCCATTTTGGTTTACAAGGTTTACTACGACGGCTTCAAAGCCCTCGACATGGGCGGCTCTGCGGCTCAGTCGGTCATTTTGATGGTCATTGTGGTGGCGCTCACAGTCATTCAATTCCGCTTTGTCGAAAAGAAAGTGCAGTACTGACATGATTGAACGACGCCCAGGACTCGACTTGCTGTCGCACCTTATTTTGTTGCTCGGTGTGAGCATTGTGGCTTTCCCGCTTTACCTCACGTTTGTGGCATCCACCCAAACCGCCGAGCAAATATCCAGCAGCATCCCCATGTCGATGCTGCCTGGCAACCACTTTTTAGAGTCCTACCGCTTGGCCTTGTTTGGGGGCGAGACTTCTTTGGGCAGCAAGATACCCGCGGTTTGGCCCATGATGCAGACCAGCTTAATCAGCGCACTGATTATTTCCATTGGCAAGATTTCCATTTCTCTGTTGTCTGCATTTGCCTTGGTTTATTTCCGCTTTCCTTTTCGGAGTTTATTTTTCTGGATGATTTTCATCACCTTGATGCTGCCTGTTGAAGTGCGCATCAGCCCCACCTACGAAGTGGTTGCTTCTGCCACCGCCACATTTTTATTGCGCCAATTTTTCTTAACTGTGCCAGATGAGTTGGTGGAGGCGGCGCGCATGGACGGCGCTGGCCCCATGCGCTTCTTCAAGGATATTTTGTTGCCCTTGTCGGCCACCAACATTGCGGCCTTGTTTGTGATCCAGTTTATTTACGGCTGGAATCAGTACTTGTGGCCTTTGCTGGTCACCACCAATGAAGACATGTACCCCATTGTGATGGGCATTAAGCGCATGTTGGCTGGCGAAGCCTACACCGAATGGAATGTTGTCATGGCCACCGCCATTTTGGCAATGCTCCCTCCCGCCCTCGTGGTGATCTTGATGCAAAAATGGTTCGTCAAGGGCCTGGTTGATACTGAAAAA
>JAJTGB010000102.1 GCA_021298995.1 Comamonadaceae bacterium
GGTGAAAATCGCCAATTGCTACTCACCCGAGACGTAACAGAACTTGCACAAGCAGACGCCATGCGGCGCGATTTTGTAGCCAATGTTTCTCATGAAATTAGAACCCCCCTGACGGTGATGAGTGGTTTCATTGAAACCTTGCAGAGTTTGCCGCTTGAGCCGCAAGAGAGAGATCAGTATCTTGGCCTGATGGCGGTTCAAGCAATCCGAATGCAAGACTTGGTGAATGATTTATTGATACTCTCCCAGTTGGAGGGCAACAGCTTGCCCTCAACCAACGACGCTGTTGATTTGACTAGCATGATGTCAACGATTGAATCTGAAGCCAGAGGCCTCTCTGCTGCTCAAAGAGAAGAGGGTGAGCCTGCGCATGTGATTCAAATTGTGGTGCCGCAGGAGTTGAAATTGCTGGGCGCGGCCAAAGAGTTGCACAGTGCTATTTCCAACTTGATTAACAATGCTGTGCGTTATACCCCTGCAGGGGGACTCATCACAGCCACTTGGGAAATTTTGTCCGATCAAAGGGTTCAACTGGCTGTGGTTGATACAGGTCCCGGCATTGCTTCTGAGCATTTGCCTCGGCTCACTGAGCGTTTCTATCGAGTTGATCGCAGCCGCTCTAGAGAGTCTGGTGGCACTGGCCTGGGGTTGGCCATTGTGAAGCACGTGATGCAACGTCATGGCGGTGAGTTAAAAATTGAGAGTGAGCTTGGAAAAGGATCTAAGTTTTCTCTGATTTTCCCTGTATCCCGAATGGTCACACCAGAAGTAGAAGCACTGGTTTGATTTCTTGCGTTCTTAAAAATTTCACTGACTCTTCATAGATCTGTCATAGATTGTTGCAATAGTTGCCTCATTGTTTTTTTCAACAAGGAGTGCATCAAATGCCTATCAACGACGATATCAGTTACAACAATTCCAACAACCCCCACTTTCAGGACGTTCTGAAAGAAGCCCTCAAGAACCCATCGCGCCGTAACATTTTGCGCGGTGGTCTTGGCTTGGCTTCTATGATGGCTTTGCCCATGCTGCCAGGTTGCGGCATTAGCCCTTCAACGCTTCCCGAACTGCCTGCTTCCAATGTTTTGGGTTTCAATGCGGTCACAAAAAGTATCCTAGACCAAGTAACTGTTCCTGCTGGTTACTCCGTCAAAGTGTTGCATGCCACCGGTGACCGTCTCAGCACCAGTGTGTCTGCTTACTCCAATCAAGGTTTGGAAACCGATGACTGGAGCATGCGCGTTGGTGATCACCACGATGGCATGGACATTTTCTACATCGACAGCAACGGCCGCTACAGCACCACAGCCACCAACAGAGCCGTGTTGGCTGTTAACCATGAAAGTTCTGCTGACTCCCATTTGTTGCATCCCAAAGGACAAACATCTGGCGGCACGAATGGTAAAAAATTCACCCAATTTGGCGATTGGGATGTGAAGACACGTCCAGGTTTGGAAGTTTTGAAAGAAATCAACTTGCACGGAATTTCTGTGGCAGAGATCAGCTTGGACAGCAGCGGCAAACCAACAGGCTACATCCTCGATTCTGCTTTGAATCGCAGAATCACGCCTCAGACCGTGGCGGATGTACAAGGCCCAGCAGCGCATTTAAGTGATATTCGCGCCATGTTTGTGACACGCTTTGACACCACCGGCGCCACTTCACGCGGCACCTTGAACAATTGTGGTCATGGCATTACACCTTGGGGTACCTACCTGGGCTGCGAAGAAAACTGGGCTGTTTATTTCAATATGCCTACTGGTACCACATTGCCTGATGCAAAAATCATCGCCTCACGCAAGCGCTATGGTGTGAGCAATGCTGTTTTGTCGAGCACAGCCACGGCAGGTTCCGGACAAGGCTGGTACACGCCCACCGACATGGACGACACAGATTCCCGCTTTTCGCGTTGGAACGTCTCTGCCAGTGGCGCCTCGGCTGCTGCAGATTTCCGCAACGAGCCACACACGTTTGGTTACAACCTTGAGATCGATCCTCTGAACCCAACAGCCCGACCCGCCAAGCGTACGGCCATGGGTCGCTTTGCGCACGAGGCTGCAGTGTGCAGCATTCCAGTGGTGGGCAAACCATTGGCCTTCTACATGGGTTGCGACAGCCGCAATGAATACATTTACAAATTTGTAACAGCTCAAAACTGGAGCGCCTCCGACATTGGTGGCGGTATGGCAGCAGGCAACAAGTACCTCAACGAAGGCAAGTTGTATGTTGCTAAATTCAACAGCACTGGTGCTGGTGAGTGGATTGAGTTGTCTATCAACAACCCAATGATCAAGTCTTATGCTGGCGCAGCTGGATTCACATTCACCAACCAAGCTGAAATTTATGTTCACACACGCCTGGCTGCAGATGCCGTGGGCGCTACCAAAATGGACCGTCCTGAGTGGGGCGCTGTCAATTATGCCAACGGCGAAGTCTATTTTGCATTGACCAACAACAGTGCCACCAACCGCACGCCCACTACAGCAGACGCTGCCAACCCACGCTCCTACAACGACGCAGATGGCAAGAAGGGTTCAGGCAACCCCAACGGCCACATCATTCGCTTCAAAGAGCAAGACAACTTGGCCACAGCCATGGGCTTCAACTGGGATATCTTTGTGTTTGGCGCAGAAGAAGACATGCCCTCCAATGTCAACATTTCGAAGTTGACAGCCAACAACAGCTTCTCTTCACCAGATGGTTTGTGGTTCAGCAAGAGCACAGGTATTTGCTGGATTCAAACCGACGATGGTGCCTTTACAGATGAGACCAATTGCATGTTGCTGGCAGCGGTGCCCGGTAAAGTGGGTGATGGTGGTGTGTTCAATATCGACAACACATTGATCTCTGGAACCTCCTCAACCAACAACGTGACAAAGACCTTCGTTGGCGGCATTTTGGGTGAGTCTCGCCTGCGTCGATTCTTGGTGGCCCCCAAAGGTGCCGAGGTGACGGGCTTAACAGAGACAGCAGATGGCAAAACGATTTTTGTCAACATTCAGCACCCTGGCGAGAACACAACTGCAATAGGCACAGCAGCCTCCTTCACGCTAGAAAGCCAATGGCCAGGCAATGGCGGTGGTTTGGCAGCCGCTCACGGCCCTGCCGGACGCCCCCGCTCTGCCACCTTGGTCATTACCAAAAACGACGGCGGCAAGATTGGCCTCTGATATCTTTTAATTGGGGTCAGATCAGAATTAATTTGCTTCACAGCGCCTTTCTGTTCTGATCTCAAACTAGATTTAAAATTTGGACATGCGGTGCATGTCCATTTTTTTTGCTTTCCTCATTGCGACCTCTGCAAATGCATGGAATCCTTTTTCATCTGAGGAATTCACGGACGTTCCACTGTCAAAGCTGGAACTGCAAAAAGTGAAGGTCAATGCAGGTTGGGCCAAGGACGATGATCAGACTCTTATTTTTGAGTTGAGCAATGGTTTGAAAGGGCCTATTCAGTGCGGCGCAGCCAATGTTGAGCTCAACACGGGCAAATTGGTCGGAAAAGTATTTGTGCCCAAATTTGCCATCCCTGGCCAAGCCACCCGAAACGCCAGCATGCCGGTGGTCAAAGGCACGATGAAAGCCTATTCGCTCACTTGCTCTTGTTTCAAGAAAAAAGGGGAAGATGCGTGCGTCAACCCTCTTGCGCGCTAATTCAGATTAGACGGTCTGACTAGATAGTTAGGCCAGTAATTAGGACAGATAGAGCGATTGCAGTTTGCTTTGAGCAGCAGGCGTTAAGCCCAATTGGCTGTGCAAATAATTTTGAATGCCGTTGTGCCTGGTTTGAATTTCATCCAGAGCCGCATTCAAAAAACTTTCTTGAACTTCCCACACAATTTTCATGACATCGGGCGACAGGGTGCTGGCGCCGGTGCTGTTGCGTTTGTAGAGTTGGTTGGTCAAGAGATAGTCGTGCCAAATATCGGATTGAGAGACGCCTAAGGCGCTCAATATGAGTGCCGCTGCCAGACCTGTTCGATCTTTGCCAGCGGTGCAATGGAACAGCAGCGGTTCTGGGTGGTCTAGCATGTGCTCAAACAATTGGGCAAAGCGCTGCGAATCAGACTTTACAAAATCGCGGTAGGTGGTTTGCATGGCATCCAAGGCATCGGCCGCCGTGAGGGGCTTGCCTGTGAGGTGCTGGGCTTGAAGTCTTTGCACCACCGTTGGCTCAATGCTCAGGCTGTGCCGCTTGATATCGGGCCATTCGTAGGCCTGTGCTTGACTCTCGTGAACGCCTCTGAAATCGAAGGCGCGTTGAAGACCGAGGTTTTGCAATTGAGCCAGATCTTCAGCCTCTAAATTGGCCAAATGATCGGAGCGAAACAGAGTGCGCCACTTGACGGGTCGACCTTCATGGCCCACATAGCCACCTAAGTCCCGAAAGTTAGAGGCCCCTTTTAAAGGGATGTGGCGCTGTATGTTGTCTTGCATAAGGTGGTCATGTTAAATGATGCGGCCAAATCTTGAAAAGTTGCGCAAGCAGGCCAACAAAATGAGCACCATGCCCAGCAAGGCTACATAGGATGTGATTTCACTCAGGGCTCTTTTTTCAAATCGCAACCGATAACCCAGCTGGTCATAAATTTTGGCCAGACCCTCTGTGCTGTCTGCCCTGTAATACGTCCCTTGAGTGATGTTGGCCACTTTCTTCAAAGCTTCGTCTTCCAATTTGACCCGCATGCTGCGGCCTTGAATTTGAACTACATCACCTTCGGGTGTGCCAATGCCCACGGTGTAGACCTTGACTTCGTGAGAGGCCGCCAGCTCGGCCATTTTGATCAACTCCGGTCCCATGTTGCTTTGCCCATCGCTCATGAGCACGATGGCCATGTTGCGGCCGCGGCTGGCAGAGGCCTCTGTTTCTTTGGGCTTGGAGGCGTCCAAGGATTTGCCTGAGTCGACTGGTTTTCGAGGGCCCCCATTGTCGGCAGATTCGTTGATTATTTTTTGCGCATCAATGCCCGAGCCAGGAAGCAAGGCTTCTAAGGAAATTAACAACCCAGAGCCCAGTGCAGAGCCGTATTGCAGGGGCAAATTTTCGAGGGCGCGCCGAAGTGCGTCTTTCTCCTCTGTAGGGGCCTGAGCCAAGGCAGCAGTGCCTGCCACGGTGACCAAACCAACACGCAAGCGGGCCGGCTTGCTTTCGATGAACTTGAGTGCGGCTTGTTGGGCTGCTTCAATGCGTGAGGGTTTTAAATCCTTGGCGCGCATGCTGCCTGAGGTGTCCAATGCCAGCATCACGGTGGCTTCGCGCAAGGGGGCCACTAACACGGCTTGCGGCCTGGCCATGGCCACACAGAGCATGGCCAAACCAAGGCTCAAAATAATAGGCGGAAAGCGTTTGGTGACATAGGCATAGCCAAGACCCAAAGCCGGCACCAAGATGGCGCTGTACAACATGAGGGGCCATAAAAAAGAAATGGAACTGAGGTCAGGCACGCCAAAGTCTCCTTTTTCTCAATTCGGAAAATCTCAACAGGGCTGCCGCAATGTCTTCGTTGGTTGAAAGCTCTAGCGCATCGACACCCGACTGAGAGAAAGTCGTTTGCAGTTGCATCTCTCTTTCTTCAACCAATTGGGCATAGCGCTTTCTGAATTTTGGATTGGCTGTATCTAGCAGCAATTGCTCAGACGACTCGGAGTCTTGCAGTGTCATGAGGCCAGCATTGGGCAATTGCATTTCAACTGGATCGTAGAGCCTGGCTGCCACGGTATCGTGCCGCCTGCCCAAGTGTGACATTTGCTGTGCCCAATTGAATTCGCCCATGAAGTCAGATACCACAAAGACGCAAGAGCGTCGTTTGAGCAGGCCATTGGCACGCGCAAGCCATTGGTTTAAATCGGTTTGGTGCGGGGATTTTGAAGCGCCGGTTGTTTGTGCGGTGTGCAAAACATGCAGCAAATGACGCCGACCCATTCTGGCGGGAATGTATTTAAAGCCAGCCGCTTCGGTGGGGCTGAGGATGAGTGCACCGATTCGGTTGCCACGCTGCATGAGCAACTTGGCCATGATGGCCACAAAAGACAACATGAGATCACGTTTGCTTTGGGCCGCGCTTGCAAAATCCATGGAGCCTGTGAGGTCCAGCAAAAACCAAGCACTGATTTCTCGATCTTCTTGATGTTCCCTGACATAGGGCGTTTGCATGCGCGCCGTGACATTCCAATCGATGTGCCGAACATCGTCGTGCGTTTGATATTCCCGCAGGTCGGCCAACTCCAGCCCTGCACCCCTGAACAAGGTTTTGTGATCTCCCTGCAGCAAGCCATCGAGCCGACGAAGAACCGTCCACTCTAGTTGCTGCAACAAGGCTTCAGCGGACATTCGACGCCAAGGGCTTGTCTGGCATAGGCACGGCTTTCATCACTTCTTGGATGATGGCTTCGGGTGTTTTGCCTTCGGCCAAGGCCGTGTAAGAAAGCACCAAACGATGCCTTAAGACATCGGGTACCAAGTCGGCCACATCTTCCGGCAGCGCGTAATCGCGGCCGCGCATGAGAGCCAGTGCACGTGCCCCCTCGATCAAGCCAATGCTAGCGCGCGGGCTGGCGCCAAAGCTCAAAAGACCTTTGAGTTTGTCTAGCCCATAGCGTTCTGGAAAGCGGGTGGCAGAAACCAATTTGACGGCATAGTGCACCAGGCTGGGGTCGACATAGCAGTGTCGGCATTGCGCTTGGAGCATTTGCAAATCTTCTGGTGTCACAACGCCTGTGACTTGTGCGCCGCCGGCGATGACGCGCTGGACAATGACAAACTCATCGTCTTCGGATGGGTAGTCGATCAAAACTTTCATCATGAAGCGATCGACTTGCGCTTCTGGCAGTGGGTAAGTGCCTTCGGTTTCAATGGGGTTTTGAGTGGCCATGACCAAGAACGGCGAAGGCACACGGTGTGTTTGCCCTGCAATGGTGACTTGCCTTTCTTGCATGACCTCTAGCAAGGCGCTTTGAACTTTGGCGGGTGCGCGGTTAATTTCGTCAGCCAACAACAGATTGGTAAAGACGGGCCCCAAAACGGTACTGAACTGGCTGGTTTGCTGATTGAAAATTCGGGTACCAACCAGGTCGGCGGGCAGCAAGTCAGGCGTGAATTGAATGCGGCTGAACTGGCCATTCAGAGTTTTGGCCAGCGTGTTCACAGTCAGGGTTTTGGCCAAGCCAGGCACGCCCTCAATAAGCAGGTGGCCTTGCGCCAACAGGGCAATGAGCACACGCTCTAAAAAAACATCTTGCCCCACCACCACGCGCTTGACTTCATAAAGTACCCGCTGCATGAGGGCCGCGGCTTCAGCGGGATTTTTGATTTGGGGGGAGGTGTTGTGACCTCGCCAAGCTTCATTTGAAATCGTCATGGTGTTGTCTCCGAAAATTAAAAGGGTGGCAGGCCAACCGCAGAGCCTGCACTTTCGATGGTGGTGGCAAAGCCGATGCCAATAAAGGTTCTGGCCGAAGTTGGATTCAAGATGGCGGTCACAATGCCAACCACTTCGCCCGACATATTGACCAAGGGCCCCCCTGAGTTGCCCGGGTTGGCAGCGGCATCAAATTGAATTAGACCTTGCAGCACTTGCGTGCCATCTGGCGATTTAAATTGGCGATTGAGCCCCGACACAACACCTGAAGAAACCGAAGGTCCAATACCAAAGGGAAAACCAACGGCGACCACCATGTCGCCAGGCAGAAGCTGTTGGCTGGAGCCGGAGCCTAAGATGGCGGGCTCAAGATCATCTGGAATTTTCTGCGGCTTGATCACGGCCAGGTCTTTCTCGGGTTGCACCGAAACAACCGTTGCTTCAGCTTCGGTGCCGTCAAAAAAAGTAACCTTCAATTTTTTGGCACCCGCAATGACGTGAAAGTTGGTCAAAATGGTGCCATCGTCTTTGATGACCACGCCAGTACCCACACCACTTTCTTTGTCTTGGTCTTTGTTTTTGGGATCGGCTACGTAGGACTGAACATGCACCACAGCCCCTTGCACCGATGCCGCCGCTTTGGCACTGGCTGAGGGCAGCTCTTTGGTTTGAAGTGTGTGCAATACAGCGCCATCAATGTCTTGTTGGGTGAGCGCTTTAGGCGCGTTGCGTTGCATGAGGAAAACTCCCATGAACAACAAACTGAAAAGGACGCCAAGCAAGAAAACGGCTACAAAATCCCAGCGAAGCTTGGTGCGCCAAGAAGTGGGCGTGCTTGATTCCGCATCAATGTGCGAGACCGAACCCACAGTTCGCGGGCTTTTGCTAAAAACCGCCTCTCGTTTCATCAAATAACCATAACATAAGCTTCAATGGTAAATTGGCGGAACTTGCGAAAACCCTA
>JAJTGB010000103.1 GCA_021298995.1 Comamonadaceae bacterium
GGGGTGTACGTGTTGGGCTTTATGCCTACAATGAAGTCCCAACTATCGCAGTTGCCATTGATTGTTGGTTCAGGGCGCGTCCTCATTCGACGCGCCCTTTTTTCTTGTCTCGTCCATTGAATCTCAAACACTTGTAGCTGGTCCTTGATGAATCACATCAGAAATTTCTCCATCATTGCGCACATCGATCATGGTAAATCGACGCTTGCGGATCGATTGATTCAACGTTGCGGTGGTTTGCAAGAACGCGAAATGGAGGCGCAGGTGCTCGACTCCATGGACATTGAAAAAGAACGCGGCATTACCATCAAAGCGCAGACAGCATCGCTCCAATACACAGCCAAAGATGGGCAAATTTACAACCTCAATTTGATCGATACACCGGGTCACGTTGACTTCTCTTATGAGGTTTCACGCTCCTTGTCAGCGTGTGAAGGTGCCTTGCTGGTGGTCGATGCAAGCCAAGGGGTTGAAGCGCAAACGGTGGCCAATTGCTACACCGCCCTCGACCTTGGTGTCGAGGTTGTTCCTGTCTTAAATAAGATGGATTTGCCTCAAGCTGATCCAGAAAACGCCAAAGCCGAAGTAGAGGACGTCATCGGTATTGACGCCAGTGAGGCCATTCCCTGTTCCGCCAAAACCGGCATGGGCATCGATGAAATTTTGGAAGCCATCGTGGCCAAAATTCCAGCACCCAAAGGCAATCCCAATGCGCCTTTGCGCGCCATGATTGTCGACAGCTGGTTTGATACCTATGTGGGCGTGGTCATGTTGGTGCGTGTGGTCGATGGCCGCTTGGGCAAGGGTGAGCGTTTCAAAATGATGGCCACCGAGACTGTGTATAACGCAGACACCATGGGTGTGTTTACCCCCGCCAATGAGCCGCGCAACAGCCTTGAAGCGGGTGAGGTGGGCTACATCATTGCGGGCATCAAAGAGCTGCAAGCGGCCAAGGTGGGCGATACCATTACTTTGGAAAAAAAGCTTCCCAACAATTTGGGACCTGCAGAGAAGGCATTGCCAGGCTTCAAAGAAATCCAGCCCCAAGTGTTTGCGGGCTTGTACCCCACTGAAGCGAATCAATACGATTCCTTGCGCGATGCACTTGAAAAACTGAAGCTCAACGATTCATCTTTGCATTACGAAGCGGAAGTGTCTCAGGCCTTGGGTTTTGGTTTTCGCTGTGGCTTTTTAGGCTTGCTGCACATGGAAATCGTGCAAGAGCGACTCGAACGTGAGTTTGACCAAGACTTGATCACCACCGCGCCCAGTGTGGTGTATGAGGTGGTCAAAGGTGACGGCGAAGTGGTGATGGTTGAAAACCCAGCCAAGATGCCTGATCAAGGCAAGATGCAAGAAATTCGTGAACCGATTGTCACAGTGCACTTGTACATGCCTCAAGACTATGTGGGTCCTGTAATGACTTTGGCCAACCAAAAGCGAGGCTTGCAAATTAACATGGCCTACCATGGCCGGCAAGTGATGCTGACCTATGAAATGCCTTTGGGTGAGATTGTTCTAGACTTTTTTGACAAGTTGAAATCGGTGTCTCGAGGTTATGCCTCCATGGACTATGAGTTCAAAGAATATCGTGCATCCGATGTGGTCAAGGTTGATATTTTGCTAAACGGCGAAAAGGTCGACGCACTGTCTATCATTGTTCATCGATCACAGTCGGCCTATCGAGGCCGTGCTGTGGTGGCCAAAATGCGTGAAATCATTAGCCGCCAAATGTTCGATGTGGCCATTCAAGCGGCCATTGGCGCCAACATCATTGCCCGGGAAACCGTCAAAGCGCTGCGTAAAAACGTCTTGGCCAAGTGTTATGGTGGCGATATCACCCGCAAACGCAAGTTGCTGGAAAAGCAAAAGGCGGGTAAAAAACGGATGAAACAAATCGGCTCGGTTGAGGTGCCCTTCATTGAAGGCAATTTTGCCTTGCTGATGCTCATGGCGGTGGTCATTTCGGGTGTTTATTGGTTGGCTGAAAAGTTTTATTTCTGGCCCCAACGCGTCAAGGCGGTTGAGCAATTAGACAGCGATAAGGCCAAACGCCAGCAAGAATTGGCCAAGTTGGGCATTGACAAATCGGATACCGATACCGGTGAGGCACGCAGCCAGTTGCTCATGCAACCTTGGTGGCTGGATTGGACGGCTGGTTTATTTCCCGTCATCTTGTTCATTTTTGTGTTGCGTTCTTTCTTGTTTGAGCCGTTCAAAATTCCGTCTGGCTCCATGATCCCAACCCTTTGGATTGGCGATTTGATTTTGGTCAACAAGTACCACTATGGCATTCGATTGCCAGTGGCCAACGTGAAAATCACGCAGGGCACACCCGTCGCCCGAGGCGATGTGATGGTTTTTCGTTACCCACCTCGCCCCAGTGTCGATTACATCAAGCGGGTGGTCGCTATTCCGGGTGATGAGGTTGCGTATCTCAATAAAAAACTCAGCATCAACGGGAAGTTGGTGCCGACAGAAAATTTGCCAGAGTTTTTCGATGAATCTGTGATGCGCTATTTCAAACAGACCCAAGAAAAATTGGGCACGCAGCCACACAATTTAATTTTGGACGATGAGCGGCCGGCATTTATTCCCGGCGCTGAAGATTTTCCTTTCCGCGAGCAGTGCAATTACACCGTCGAGGGCGTTGTGTGCAAGGTTCCGCAGGGACACTACTTCATGATGGGCGACAATCGGGACAACTCACTTGACTCTCGTTATTGGGGTTTTGTACCAGACGCTAACATTGTGGGTCGTGCATTTTTTGTTTGGATGAATTTTGGAAACTTGGGCCGAATTGGTTCATTCAATTGATTCTGCCAATGTCATCCCATCAATTCATTTAGCTTTGACACCTCCTCTATTCAATACCAGGCTAAAAGTTTGAACGACGCTCTCAGTCAATTGCAAGTTCGCCTTCAACACAGCTTCAAAGATGCAAGTTTGTTGGAGCGGGCTGTGACGCATCGCAGTTACTCAGCGGATCACAATGAGCGCTTGGAGTTTTTAGGCGATTCTGTTTTAAATCTGGCGGTTGCGCACCTGCTTTACAAGCAATTGAGTGATTTACCCGAAGGCGATTTGTCGCGCGTCAGGGCCAACTTGGTCAAGCAAGAAACCCTGCACCAATTGGCCCTCAGCTTGCAAATTTCAAACTGCTTGAAGTTGGGCGAGGGTGAATTGAAGTCTGGTGGTCAGCGGCGCCCCTCCATCTTGGCCGATGCCTTGGAGGCTTTGATCGGAGCCGTTTTTTTGGATGCTGGTTATGAAGTTGCAGAGCAACTGGTTCATGGCTTGTTCCAAAATGTGGCCATCAATCCACAGATGCAAGCCGCATCCAAGGATCCTAAAACTGAATTGCAAGAGTGGTTGCAAGGCCGCAAATTGCAACTTCCGCAGTACAGCGTGGTGGCTACTTCTGGCGCGGCCCACCGACAAATTTTTGATGTCGCTTGCGACATTCCCGAACTCAGTCTCTCACAGCATGGCAGCGGCCCTTCGCGACGTGCTGGTGAGCAAGCCGCGGCAGCTGCCATGCTTGAAATTTTGAAAGTCAAGGCACGCGGATGAACACAGAAACCAACCCCGCCCAACGTTGCGGTTTGGTCGCCATTGTTGGCAAACCCAATGTGGGTAAATCCACTTTGCTCAATGCGCTGGTCGGTCAAAAAATCAGCATCACATCGCGCAAAGCGCAAACCACGCGGCACCGCATCACCGGCATTCGCACTGAAGGCGCTACTCAATTTGTTTTTGTTGATACACCTGGTTTTCAAACCCGTCACAACACCGCTTTGAACAAGTCTTTGAACAAGACTGTTTTAGGTGCCGTGGGCGATGTTGATCTGGTTTTGTTTGTGGTGGAAGCTGGTATGTTCAATACAGCAGATGCCAAAGTTTTGGCTTTGCTCAAGCCAGATGTACCGGTTTTGCTCATTGCCAACAAGCTCGATGCCATCAACCGCCGTGAAGACTTGGCCCCTTGGCTCAAAGACATGCAAGAGCGACATCCGTTTACTGAGTTTGTGCCCATGTCGGCCAAGAATGCCAAAGACATAGAGCGTTTGATGGGGTATTGCGAAAAATACTTGCCCGAGCAAGCTTGGTGGTACGGAGAAGACGAGCTCACCGACCGCAGCGAAAAGTTTTTGGCCAGTGAAATTGTTCGCGAGAAATTGTTCCGCTTCACGGGCGACGAATTGCCCTACACCTCAACGGTGGTGATCGATAAGTTTGAAGAAGAACCCAGCCGCTCTGCCAATCGCATGATTCGCATTGCTGCCACCATCGTGGTGGAGCGAGAAGGTCACAAAGCCATGGTCATTGGCGACAAAGGTGAACGCCTTAAGCGCATTGGTACCGAAGCGCGCCAAGAACTTGAAAAGCTCATGGATGCCAAAGTGTTCATCGAGTTGTGGGTCAAGGTTCGCTCTGGCTGGGCCGACGACGAAGCGCGTGTTCGCTCCTTCGGTTACGAATAAAAAGTCAGGCCATGGCCGCTGTCTTGAAACGAATTTCGGATGAGCCGGCCTATGTGCTGCACCGCTACGACTGGAGCGAGTCCAGCCTCATCTTAGAAGTGTTCACAAGACATCACGGCCGAATTGCGTTGGTGGCCAAGGGTGCCAAAAAGCCAAGCTCGTCTTTCAGGCCTGTTTTGTTGCCGCTTCAAGCCATTCAAGTGGCATATGGCGGCGATGCCGATATTCGCACCCTCAAATCGGCTGAGTGGGTGGCTGGGCATGTCATGCCAACAGGTGATGCATTGCTTTCTGGCTACTATTTGAATGAATTGTTGCTGCGTTTGTTGGCGCGCGATGACCCCCATCCGCAGTTGTTTGATGCTTATGCCGCCACGGTGAGGGTCATGGCCACAGAACCAGGTGAGTTGTTGCAAGCTTCGCTGCGGGTGTTTGAGCTCTTGTTGCTCCGTGAAATTGGTTTGCTGCCCAGCTTAAATTGCCAAACACTGACCATGGCCGACTTGGATGGGGCGAGGGACTATTGCTTGGTGCCAGAGGGTGGCTTGAGATTGGCGCATCGGGATGACCGACATGCCATGAGTGGCGCGCAGTGGCAGGCCCTGCAGCTGGCCTTAGATGGTGTATCGCCGTTCACAGACACACTTCGTTTGAGTTTGGACATGCTAACGCCACTTCGCACCCAACTTCGCACCTTGCTCAATTACCATTGCGGTGTCGGTACTTTAAAGACCCGGCAAATGATGATCGATATTCAAAGTTTGTGAGCCCTGCATGACCCCACACACCCAAACGGCCTTGTCCGTCAATGTCAACAAGGTGGCGCTGCTGCGCAATTCTCGCCACTTGGGCATTCCCAGCGTCTTAAAGGCTGCCCAAATGTGCCTAGAAGCAGGCGCGCAGGGCATCACCATCCATCCTCGTCCGGATGAGCGGCACATTCGGGCATCTGATGTTGTTGAGTTGGCCGAATTGATGAAACAGTGGCCCGACCGCGAGTTCAATATTGAAGGCAACCCCTTTCACCAATTGATGGACTTTGTTCGAACTTACAAACCGCATCAAGTGACCTTTGTGCCCGATAGCGAGGGGCAGTTCACCAGTGACCACGGTTGGTCCTTTCCCAAGGATGCTGCGCAACTCAAACCCTTGATCGATGAGTGCAAGTCTTTGGGTGTGCGAGTCAGTTTGTTCATGGACCCTGAGTCTGAGCAAATGCAGGCGGTCAAAGAGGTGGGCGCTGATCGGGTTGAGCTGTACACCGAACCCTATGCAGCCACCTTCGGCACGTCTGCCAATGCGGCATGTTTGGCAGAGTATGTGGAGACCGCCAAAGTGGCTTTGGCGTTGGGCCTAGGCGTGAATGCGGGTCATGATTTAAACCAAGATAATTTACCCACCTTTGCACAGGCAGTGCCCGGCCTCTTGGAAGTGTCCATTGGACATGCCTTGATAGCAGATGCTTTGGAAGTGGGCTATGCAGCCACCGTTCGGGGCTACTTGAAGGCCTTGGGCCGATAGCCGGACGCAGCCATGATTTACGGCATTGGGACAGACCTGTGTGACGTGCGTCGTATCAGAGCCAGCTTGGAAAAGCACGGCGATCGGTTTGCGCAAAAAGTATTGAGCGATGCAGAATTTGCCACGTACAAAGCTCGGGGTGCGCGCTGGCCCGAGCGAGGTGTGCGTTATGTGGCCACGCGCTTTTCTGCCAAAGAAGCCTTTAGCAAAGCCATTGGCATGGGCATGCGCATGCCCATGACTTGGCGCTCTTGCGAAATTGGCAAATTGCCTTCGGGGCAACCTGTGATTGTTTTGCACGGTGCCTTGAAAACTTGGTTTGAGTCCCAACATTTAAAAGCACACATCAGCGTCACAGACGAAGCAGATTACGCCGGCAGCTATTGCGTGGTGGAAAGAACGGAATGAACATCCAAGCCCCCCTCATCATTGACGTTGAAGGTTTAGCCCTCACAGCCCTTGACAAAAAACGCCTCAAAAATCCTTTAACGGGCGGCATCATTTTGTTTGGCCGGAATTGGCAAAGTCGTGCGCAACTCACCGCTTTGTGCGCGGACATCAAGTCAGTCCGAAAAGATTTGCTCATTTGCGTGGACCACGAAGGCGGACGCGTACAACGCTTTAAAACCGATGGTTTCACACATTTGCCTGCCATGCGCCGCTTGGGTGACATGTGGGCGCAGGATGGCAAAGGACTTGAAGGCGAGGGCGTATTACAAGCCTGCAAAGCGGCTACGGCCGTGGGCTATTTGTTGGCTGCTGAACTGCGTGCATGTGGTGTTGATTTGAGTTTTACACCGGTGCTCGATTTGGATTACGGCGAAAGCAGTGTCATTGGCGACCGCTCATTTCACAGAGATCCCCGACACATTAGCTTGTTGGCCAAAAGCTTGATGCAGGGTTTGCTCCGCGCTGGCATGGGCAACTGCGGCAAGCATTTTCCTGGCCATGGCTTCGTCAAGGCCGACTCGCATGTGGACATGCCCATTGACAAGCGCAGCTTGAAGGCTATTTTGAAAGAAGATGCCAAGCCTTATGAGTGGCTGAGCAACGAGCTGACAGCCGTGATGCCCGCGCATGTCATTTATCCCAAAGTGGACTCACGTCCTGCTGGTTTTTCCCAAACTTGGATCCAGGATATTCTGCGCGAGCAAATGGAATTCACAGGTGCTGTTTTCAGCGACGATTTGTCGATGGTCGGTGCACGTGTTCTAGATGGCAAGCCCCTTAGCTTCACGCAGGGTGCTCTGGCTGCGCTGCATGCCGGTTGTGACTTGGCTTTGTTGTGCAATCAATCGCTCAAGGGAAGTCAGGTCATCGATGAGGTTTTGGATGGCTTGGCCGAAGCCCAAGTGAAGGGTTGGTGGCAGCCAGATGAACTCAGTGAAGCACGCCGCTTGGCGCTGCTACCCCGATCGCCTGCGCTGGCTTGGGATGATTTGGTCCGTTCGGTCAATTACCAACAAGCCTTGGCCTGCTTGCCCTGATATGCAATTCATTGCTTGGATTTTCAAACTGTTCTTCAGCCTGCTGGGCCTGGTGTTTGTGCTGGGCATGCTTTGCGTTTTGTTGTTCGCTTTGTTGTTTGGCGCACTCTGGTCTTTGGTGCGCGGCCGCAAACCTGAGGTGGCTGTGGTGTGGCAAAAATACCAAGACATGGCACGCAACAGGGCGCCCTTTGGTACTTGGAGCAGTCGTCCTCAAAATGATGCCGAGGTGGTCGATGTTGAGGTCAAGGAAGTGCCGGACAAAGCAAGGCAAAACGATCGATTGCCAAGGGAATGAAAAAGAGCGCTCAAGGCGCTCTTTTTATTCGTGTTCCCGTTTTAGGGCTGGGAACAAAATCACATCGCGAATGCTGGGGCTGTCGGTTAGCAACATCATTAGACGGTCAATGCCAATGCCGCAACCACCAGCAGGTGGCATGCCATATTCCAAGGCGCGCACAAAGTCGTGGTCAAAGAACATGGCTTCATCGTCGCCGCTGTCTTTCGCATCCACTTGCGCTTGGAAGCGAGCCACTTGGTCTTCGGCATCGTTGAGCTCTGAGAAACCATTGCCAAATTCGCGGCCAGTGATGTAAAGCTCAAAACGCTCGGTCACTTCGGGGCGTTCGTCGTTGGCACGGGCCAAGGGTGAAATTTCGGTGGGATGTTCCATGATGAACGTGGGTTCCCACAATTTTTCTTCCACAGTTTCTTCGAAGTACAAGACTTGCAAACCAGCCAATGATTTTTTTGACAGATTATTTTTGGCTTCGCTCATGCCCAGCTTTTGCAAGGCTTGAATGAGCCAAGCTGCATCGTCTACTTTGTCGCTAGCTTCGGTGTGTTTCACAATGGCTTCACGAATGGTGAGGCGAGCAAATGGCTTGGCCAAATCGACCGGTTTGCCAGCGTAAGAAAGCTGCAAATGGCCGACGGCTTTCATGGCCGCATCGCGCACCAGTTCTTCGGTAAAGCCCATCAAGTCTTGGTAGTTCCAGTACGCTGCATAGAACTCCATCATGGTGAATTCGGGGTTGTGGCGAACGGAAATACCTTCATTGCGGAAGTTGCGATTGATTTCAAAAACACGCTCGAAACCGCCCACCAACAAACGCTTCAAGTACAACTCGGGCGCAATGCGCAAGTACATTTCTTGATCAAGCGCATTGTGGTGTGTCACAAACGGACGGGCATTGGCACCGCCAGGAATAGGGTGCAACATGGGTGTTTCAACTTCTAGGAAGTTGTGCTTGACCATAAAGTCGCGAATGCCGCTGACAGCTTTGCTGCGCGCTGTGAAGCGATTGCGCGCTTCTTCGTCCATCATCAAGTCAACATAGCGCTGACGGTATTTGATTTCTTGATCGGCCACGCCATGGAACTTGTCGGGCATGGGGCGCAAACTCTTGGTAAGCATGCGAACGCTTGACGCGTGCAACGACAACTCGCCCATCTTGGTTTTGAACAGGTAGCCTTCTGCAGCCACGATGTCGCCCAAATCCCAGTGTTTGAAATCGTTGTAGGCTTCTTCGCCAATGTCATCGCGCGTGACATAAATTTGAAATCGACCTGTGGCATCTTGCAGCGTGGCAAAGCTGGCTTTGCCCATCACGCGCTTGAGCATCATGCGGCCTGCAATTTTGGCGGTGACGGGCGTCACGCCTTCGCCTTTGAGTGCTTCGGGTGCTTTGTCGCCGTGTGCCGTTGTCAGTTCGGCCGCACGGTGCTCAGGTTTGAAGTCGTTGGGAAAGGCCACGCCCTTGCCTTGGGCTTGCGCTTCACGCAGGGCTTTGAGCTTGCTGCGGCGTTCTGCAATCAGTTGGTTCTCGTCAACGACGGGTGTGGTTTGATTTTCTGCTGGCGTGTCTGACATGAAGGGCACTTCGGTTGAGGTGTTCAAAACCCGTAAAAACGCTGAATGACAGCGCGAACCCGTTATTTTACGATTCCTTCGGGCTACCGCTATCATCTCAAGGATTGGAGGACTTCTGTGTTTCTACAAATTGTCAATTTGATCTTGGATGTCGCCACGGGTTTGGTGGGTGGAGCTTGCCTGATGCGCTTGGTGATGCAGTGGCAGCGACTGCCATTTCAGAACCCCATTGGCCGCTTTGTTTTTGCAGTGACCGACTGGTTGGTCATGCCTCTCAGACGCTTTTTGCCAGCAGTGGGACGCCTAGACACATCCAGCTTGGCCGCAGCCTGGCTGATGAAGTTAAGTCATGTGACGGCCATGTGGATCCTGGGCGGTTCACAAGCCGCATTTTTGGGTATTTTGGTAGCCAGTTTGTTTGGCGTATTGCACTGGCTGGTCTCAGGTTTGAGCGTCATCATTTTGCTGTACGCCGTTCTGTCTTGGGTTCAGCCCAACAGCGGCAGCATGATGCTGTTGTCTCGATTGGTTGAGCCCTGGTTAGCGCCCATTCGCAATGTTTTGCCACAGCCTGGCGGCATCGATTTGTCGCCTTTGGTGCTGCTTGTTATTTTGCAAATTGCCGGCATGTTGCTGGCAGGTTTGCAATACGGTGGTTTTTGAGCTAAGCCAGTTGGATTTCGCCAGTTCAGCTGACCGCGTCGGCTGACTGGCGTGTCAACATGGCCAAGGTGTTGGCCACAGTCAGCTTCAGTTCGCGACGATCGCAAATGAAGTCAATGGCGCCTTTTTCTTGCAAAAACTCAGCGCGTTGGAAACCTTCTGGCAAGGTGACTCGCACAGTGCTTTCAATCACGCGGGGGCCCGCAAAGCCAATCAGTGCCTTGGGTTCGGCAATGACCACATCGCCCATGAAGGCGAAGCCTGCAGACACGCCGCCCATGGTGGGGTCGGTGAGCACGCTGATGTAGGGCAAGCCTTTTTTAGCTAAGCGGGTCAGTGACGCATTGGTTTTGGCCATTTGCATCAAGGACAGCAAGCCCTCTTGCATGCGCGCGCCACCTGTGGCGGTGAAGCAAATAAAAGGTACTTTTTGCTCAATGGCGGTTTCAACGCCACGCACAAAACGCTCGCCAACGACGGATCCCATGCTGCCACCCATGAAATCAAATTCGAAGCAAGCGGCCACCACATTGATGCTGTGGATGGCGCCGCCCATGACCACCAAGGCGTCGGTTTCGCCGGTGTTGCTCATGGCTTCTTTGATGCGCTCGGGGTATTTGCGGCTGTCTTTGAATTTCAAAGCGTCAACAGGCACCACTTCTTGGCCAATTTCATAGCGGCCTTCGTTGTCCAAAAAGTTATTTAAACGGGCACGCGCACCAATGCGGTGGTGGTGACTGCACGTGGGACAAACGTTTTGGTTTTGCTCCAAGTCGGTTTTGTAAAGCACGGATTCGCACTGGGGGCACTTGATCCACAAACCTTCCGGCACGCTGCGGCGGTCGGCCGGGTCGGTGTGCAGAATTTTGGGCGGAAGCAGTTTTTCGAGCCAACTCATGTCGAGGTCCTTATGGGTTGTTTTAGGCGTCCATGGCCTGGCGAATGCCACGCAAAAAGTCGCCAGCCACAGTGGCGACTTTATCGCGAGGTTCATTTTCTATCAACTGGATGATTTTGCTACCAATCACGACGGCATCGGCCACTTTGGCAATGGTTTTGGCGGTTTGGGCATCGCGAATGCCAAAGCCAACGCCCACTGGAATGCTGACTTTTTGACGAATGCGGGGCAACATGGCCTCAACTTCATCTGTATTGAGGGCGCCAGAACCTGTAACGCCCTTGAGCGACACGTAGTAAACATAGCCACTGGCCACATCGGCCACTTGCTGCATGCGTTGATCGGTGCTGGTGGGGGCCAGCAAGAAAATCAGGTCCATGCTGTGGGCGCGCAGTTTGGCCGCAAATTCAACGCATTCTTCGGGTGGGTAGTCCACCACCAAGACGCCGTCAATGCCGGCGGCTGAGGCGTCGCGAATGAAGCCGTCTTTGCCGTGCTTCAGATCGTAGCGTTCAATGGGGTTGGCATAGCCCATCAGCACCACGGGTGTAGTGGTGTTGGTCTGTCTAAAGGCTTTCACCATGTCAATGACGTGGGAGGTGCCAATGCCAAATGCCAAGGCTTTATCACCCGCTTTTTGAATGACGGGGCCGTCGGCAGAAGGGTCGCTAAAAGGTACGCCCAATTCAATGACGTCGGCGCCTGCAGCCACCATGGCATGCATCAACTCGGGCGTGACATCTGCAAAAGGAAAGCCTGCTGTGACGTACGGAATGAGCGCCTGGCGACCTGTGGCTTTCAGTTGTTGGAAGGTGGCTTCAATGCGGCTCATTTGACAACCTTCACAATTTGCTCGCCCAAGGCCAAGCCACCTTTGACGCCTTGGCCTTGGCAGCTGGGACGGCAGTAGAAATCGGCTTGGCTGAGGTCGGCCACGGTGCCGATGTCTTTGTCGCCGCGGCCAGACAAGTTGACCAAAATGGATTGATCGGGCTTCATGGTGGCGGCCAACTTTTTGGCATAGGCCACAGCATGGCTGGACTCGAGGGCAGGGATGATGCCTTCGGTGCGGCACAAGTAATGGAACGCGTCCAAGGCTTCTTGGTCGGTAATGCCGACGTATTCAGCACGGCCGATGTCCTTCAGGAAGGCATGCTCTGGGCCTACACCTGGGTAGTCCAAGCCCGCGCTGATACTGTGTGTTTCTGTAATTTGCCCGTTGTCATCTTGCAAGATGTAGGTGCGGTTGCCGTGCAACACGCCTGGGCTGCCGCGCTGCAAAGAGGCAGAGTGTTTGCCACTTTCTAAGCCTTCACCCGCTGCTTCAACGCCAATGAGGCGTGTGTTCTTGTGGTTGATGTAGGGATAGAAAATGCCCATGGCATTCGAGCCGCCGCCCACGCAGGCAATGACCGCGTCGGGTTGTTGGCTGTGCAAACCGGTTTGCGCCAAGAGGGTTGGCATCTGTTCAAGGCATTCGTTGCCAATGACGCTTTGGAAATCGCGAACCATCATGGGGTAGGGGTGTGGGCCGGCCACGGTACCGATGATGTAGAAGGTGTTGTCGACATTGGCCACCCAGTCGCGCATGGCTTCGTTCAAGGCGTCTTTGAGCGTTTTGCTGCCGGAAGTGACAGGCACCACGGTGGCGCCTAAGAGTTTCATACGGTATACGTTGGGGCTTTGACGCTTGACGTCTTCTGCGCCCATGTAAACCACGCACTCGAGGCCGTAGCGTGCGCAGATGGTGGCGGTGGCCACACCGTGCTGGCCCGCGCCAGTTTCGGCAATGATGCGCGGCTTGCCCATGCGCTTGGCCAGCATGGCTTGACCAATGGTGTTGTTGATTTTGTGCGCGCCCGTGTGGTTCAGGTCTTCGCGCTTCAAATAGATTTGTGCGCCGCCCATTTCACGGCTCATGCGAGCCGCATGATAGATGGGGGAGGGACGGCCTACAAAGTGGGCCAGTTCGTATTGGAACTCGGCCAAAAACTCTGGATCGTTTTGGTACTTGGCGTAGGCCTCCCGCAATTCGAGGATGGCGTGCGTCAGGGTTTCGCTGACAAAACTGCCACCATAAATGCCAAAGTGGCCAGAAGCATCGGGTTGTTGGTAATTGGACATGGTGTTAATCAATGGCATCGGCTGCTTTGACGGCAGCCACAAATTCTTGGATTTTTCGGGCGTCTTTGAGGCCTTTCTGGCCCTCTAGCTCGACTCCCGAGCTCACATCAACGGCCAAAGACAGGGCTTTGGGCCGAAGCTGACGAATGCCATCGGTCACATTTGCAGGCGTCAATCCACCACTCAAAACGAGGTGAGCGTTGACGTTTGGAGGAAGCTGTGACCAATTGAATGTTTTCCCGCCACCCCCATAA
>JAJTGB010000004.1 GCA_021298995.1 Comamonadaceae bacterium
CGCGCTGGTCAGTACTGTTGCTACCGCACAAACCAAAGAGCAATTCTTCCCCGTGCTGGTGTACAGAACGGGTGCTTATGCGCCCAATGGCGTGCCATTTGCCAATGGTTACGTTGATTATCTCAAGCTCGTCAATGCGCGTGGCGGCATCAACGGCGTGAAAGTCAGTTTCGAAGAATGCGAAACAGGCTATGCCACAGACCGTGGTGTTGAGTGCTATGAGCGCCTGAAAGGCAAAAATGGCGGCGCCACTGTGTTCCAGCCACTGTCCACAGGTATTACCTTCGCCTTGACTGAAAAAGCCCCTGGCGACAAGATTCCTTTGATCACTGCTGGCTACGGCCGCAGCGAATCTGCTGACGGTGGTGTCTTCAAATGGAACTTCCCATTGGCCGGCACTTACTGGGTGGCGGGTGACGTGATCATCCAAGACATTGCCAAAAAAGCAGGCGGCGCTGACAAACTCAAAGGCAAGCACATTGCTTTGGTTTATCACGACAGCCCCTTTGGCAAAGAAGCCATCCCTATTTTGCAAGAGCGCGCAGCCATGCACGGCTTCAAGCTGAGCTTGTTGCCTGTGACACACCCTGGCGTTGAGCAAAAATCGACTTGGCTGCAAATTCGCCGTGATCGTCCAGATTACGTTGTTAACTGGGGTTGGGGTGTGATGAACTCCACCTTGGTCAAAGAGGCACAGGCCACAGGCTATCCCCGTGAGCAGATTTATGGTGTGTGGTGGGCTGGTGCTGAACCCGATGTCAAAGACATCGGCATGGGCGCTAAAGGTTACAACGCCATCACGATGCAACATGGCGCCGAAAAAGGCTCTGCGGTTGTGAAAGAAGTTTTGGAAAAATTGCACGCCAAAAACCAGGGTACGGGTCCTAAGGACGAAGTCGGTGAAGTGCTTTACATGCGCGGCTTGTTCAGCGCCATGTTTGCCATTGAAGGCGTTCGCCAAGCCCAAGAAAAATACGGCAAAGGCAAAGTCATGACTGGCGAGCAAGCTCGTTGGGGTTATGAAAACTTGAACCTGACACAAGCCAAATTGGATGCCTTGGGCTTCAAGGGCGTGTTGCGTCCTATCTCCACTTCTTGTGCCGATCACATGGGCGCCAACTGGGCCCGTATTCACACATGGAACGGCACCAAGTGGGAGTTCTCTAGCGACTGGTACCAGGCCGATGAGCAAATCATCAAGCCGATGGTGAAAGCCGCTGCCGACAAATACGCGGCAGAAAAGAAACTGACACGCCGTACACCGGCTGACTGCCAGTCTTAAAAAACTGGAGGCCGCACTGAGTGCGGCCGTTTGGTAACTGCGAAAGCAGTTGCCAAATGAAAGTCTCAGAGCTTGAGATTTTCATTTGGTCATAAAGGCAGAGTCCATGAGCGATAAAAAAATTGTATTGAATGTCAATGGCATTGAAGTGATTTATAACCACGTCATCTTGGTTCTGAAGGGTGTGTCCCTGCAAGTTCCAGAGCAAGGCATTGTGGCTATTTTGGGTGGCAATGGCGCAGGCAAAACCACCACCTTGCGGGCCATTTCCAATCTGCTCAAAGGTGAGCGCGGCGATGTCACCAAGGGCAGCATTGAGTTGCGTGGTGAACGCATTGAAAACCTCACCCCGGCCGACTTGGTCAATCGCGGTGTGGTGCAAGTGATGGAAGGACGCCATTGCTTTGCCCACCTCACCATTGAAGAAAATCTCATGACCGGCAGCTACACACGCAAAGACAAAGGCGAAATTGCAGCCAACCTCGAGAAGGTCTACACCTACTTCCCTCGCTTGAAAACACGTCGCACTTCCCAAGCTGCCTACACCTCAGGTGGCGAACAGCAAATGTGTGCCATTGGCCGCGCGCTCATGACCAATCCCAGTGTCATGCTTTTGGATGAGCCCTCCATGGGCTTGGCGCCTCAGATTGTGGAGGAGGTGTTCAACATCGTCAAAGATTTGAACGAGAAAGAAAAAGTCACCTTCTTGATTGCAGAGCAAAACACCAACATGGCGCTCAAGTACTCCGACTACGGTTACATCATGGAGTCGGGTCGCATTGTGATGGATGGCTTGGCCGAAGACCTGCGAACCAACGAAGACGTGAAAGAGTTTTACCTCGGCATGGGTGGTGGTGAACGCAAGAGCTTCAAAGATGTGAAGAGCTACAAACGCCGCAAGCGTTGGTTGGCTTAATTTTCTCCAGTCACCTTCAAAGGAAGTATATGAAGACGCACATGGATGCATTGGAAACGCGCGCCCCAGAACAGCGCGAAGCGGCCTTGTTGGCCGCCCTCCCTGTGCAAATTGCACACGCTCAAAAAAATACCTCGGCATTTGCAGAGTCTTTGAAGGGCATCAACCCAGCAGACATCACATCGCGCAGCGCCTTGGCCAAACTGCCCGTGATTCGCAAGCATGAGTTGCAGGAACAGCAAAAAGCTTCACGCGCCAAGGGTGGTAGTGTGTTTGGTGGCTTCAGTGCCGTGGCCTATGGCAAACACATGCCGCGTCTGTTTTCAAGCCCTGGCCCCATTTATGAACCGGAAGGTGCTCGCGCCGACTATTGGCGCATGGCGCGCGCTATTTCTGCAGCAGGTTTCAAGTCTGGCGAACTCATCCACAACTGCTTCAGTTATCACTTCACACCGGCTGGCTCCATGATGGAAACGGGCGCACACGCTTTGGGCTGCACGGTATTTGCGGGCGGCATTGGCCAAACCGAACAACAAGTGCAAGCCATGGCCGAGCTACAGCCGGCGGGCTACATTGGCACACCCAGCTTCTTGAAAATCATTCTTGAAAAAGCGGCCGAAATGGGTGTGGCTTTGCCTTCCGTGAAAAAAGCCTTGGTCTCAGGCGAAGCCTTTCCACCCAGCCTGCGCGACTGGATGACTGCCCAAGGTGTTCATGCCTACCAGTGCTACGCCACTGCCGATGTGGGCCTCATTGCTTACGAAACCAGTGCACGCCAAGGTTTGGTGCTGGATGAAGGCGTCATTGTGGAAATTGTGAGGCCTGGTACCGGTGACCCTGTTGCTGAAGGAGAAGTGGGCGAGCTGGTCATTACCAGTTTGAACCCCGACTATCCCTTGATTCGCTTTGGCACCGGTGACTTGTCGGCCATCTTGGCGGGGAGCTGCCCCACAGGCCGCACCAACCAGCGCATCAAAGGCTGGATGGGCCGGGCCGACCAAACCACCAAAGTGCGCGGCATGTTTGTGCACCCGGGCCAAGTGGCTGAAGTGGTGAAGCGTTTTCCAGCGGTGCTCAAAGCCCGCTTGGTGGTTCAGGGAGAAATGGCCAATGACAGCATGACTTTGCATGCCGAGACCGCTTCCAACAGCGGTACGGAGGCACTCAAGGCTCAAATTGCCGAAGCCATTCGCGATATCACCAAGTTGCGCAGTGAGGTGCTGTTGGTGGCGCCGGGCTCTTTGACCAACGATGGCAAGGTCATTGAAGACGCCCGCAGCTACCAATGAAAAATTGATTTTGCACAGAAAATGTGCAATTTGGGGTCTCAATGACCTTAAACTTTGTATTGGAAGTGTTTTTTTCAGTAGCTTTGGGGCCAATGTCCCACTACACTTCGCGTTCCAAATTAGGAGATAAAAATGAAACGTTTGCTAGTGATTGCAGCCGCTGCCTTGACAATGGTTGCGCATGCTCAAAATTTCCCAGGCACCAAGCCTGTTTCAATTGTGGTTCCCTTTGCTGCGGGTGGCCCCACCGACAAAGTTGCTCGTGACCTGGCCGTGGCCATGGCTAAAACCATGCCCGGCGGCAATTTTGTGGTCGAAAACGTTGCTGGCGCTGGCGGCACCATTGGCGCAACCAAGGTGGCACGTGCCAACCCCGATGGCCATACATTGCTGTTGTTCCACATTGGCATGGCCGCAACGCCAGCGCTGTACCGCAAACTCGCCTACAAGCCTTTGGAAGACTTTGAGTTCTTGGGCATGGTCAATGATGTGCCCATGACCTTGGTTGGCAAACCACAACTGCCCGCCAACACCTATCGCGATTTTGAAAACTACATCCGTGCCAACGCAGGTAAGTTGAACATTGCCCATGCAGGCTTGGGTTCGGCCTCACACATTTGCGGCATGTTGTGGCAAGCACAATTGCAGTCCAAAGAAGCCATGACCACCATTCCTTTTGGCGGTACAGCACCCGCTATGAATGCCTTGGTTGGCGGTCAGGTTGACGTCATGTGCGATCAAACCACCAACACCACGGCGCAAATTGAGTCTGGCCGTATCAAAGCCTTTGCAGTGACTACCGCCAAGCCTTTGTCGGATCACAAATCGTTGAAGTACTACCCATCATTGCAAGAAATGGGCTTGAAGAATTTCGACCTCACCATTTGGCACGGTCTGTATGCGCCAAAGGGTACACCAGCGGCCATTACCACTGCGTTGAACGACGCCATGAAAAAGGCCTTGAAGGACCCTGAGTTCATCAAGAAGCAAGAAGGCTTGGGCGCTTTGGTGGTGACTGACAAACGCGTTGAACCCGCAGAACACAAAAAGTTTGTGGCCGCAGAAATTCAGAAGATCAAAGTGGCAGTGGATGCCAGCGGCAAGTACGCTGATTAATTCTTCAATCGTTTGAGCATGGGGCTCACCCCGGGGGTGGTGAGCACCGTGCTGACATTTCAGGGCCAAGGCGCGACAGTAGCTTTGCTTACAGTCATGTCATTTACCCAATAGAAACAACACGGGAATCTCAAGTCGAGCGGCCCATGCTTTTTCATTGTGGCCAGTGCCCTCAAACACGCGAGTCATGAAATTCGCCTGAACGCCATGCTCTTTGTAGCCTTTGTCTCGAACGATTTGGTTGACAAAGATTTGATAGGGCGCATACAGAGCGTCAAGCTCTGTGGTGCCGTGGTCTTGGTAGATCTTGTGGCCTTGGGGTGGCGCCAAGTGATCGCGCAGGTAAACATAGGCAGCCAGTGGAATGTGCGAATTGGCTTCGTGACCACCGATCCAGTGCGTTGAGAGTCCTGCAGCACCGCCAAAAATGTGCGGATACTCGTTCATGGCATAGACAGAAATGAGGCCGCCCATGCTCGAGCCCATCAACACGGTATTGGCGGGGCCAGCCAAGGTGGGGTAACGTTGGTCGATGGCGGGCTTGAGTTCTTGCACCAAAAAGCGCAAATAGGCATCCGCTTGTGGCTTGTTTTGCAAAGCCTTCTCCAAAAGCAACTGGCGCGGGCCTGGCAGCAGATGTTGCAAGTGCTTTTGAGGAAAGTACTCGCTGTGCCGATACTTGCCATTGTTCCAAACGCCCACCACCAAGGTGGGTGCAATTTGCCCAGACTGCATCAGTCTTGTGATGGTTTTGTCAACCCACCAAGCCTGTTTGTTCCAAGTGGTTTGCGCATCAAAAAGCATTTGCCCATCGTGCATGTAAATCACATTGAAGCGCTGCCCTGCAGCTTTGAGAGACTCAAAATTGTCGGGCAACCAAACATCCACATGCCGCGCATCCACATGCTGAGATGGGAAGTTGGCCATTCTTTCGATGCGTCCTGATTCAGGTTTTGGTAACACTTGCGCGCTCGGTTTCTCACTCAGTTGCGCATGACCACTCAAGTGGATGAGTGCACTGACAAGAAGCGTCAACAAAGAAGCGAAGCATGACATGAACGAGTGGGCGTTGCGCATGAGGCTTGCTCAGTTCAAAGATCTAGAAGCACCTAATAAAGCAGGGGACTCAGCCGCATTGATCACGTAAACCGGAATGTCTTTGAGGTACTCGCGAAATCGGCCCTTGGCTTCAAAACGCTCTCTAAACACGGAGGATTCAAACCAACCCAACCACCGCGGTACCACGCCGCCGCCCAAATAAACGCCACCCAAGGCACCCAATGTGAGGGCTAAGTCGCCTGCGACCGAACCTAAAAACCCCGCAAACATCTCTAGACTTTGCAAGGCCAATGGATCCTTTTTTTTCAAGGCCCAATGGGTGATGTCGGCAGCACTTGTCACTTCGATGGGCGCATGTTGTTGAAGTTGCCGCTGCGCCAAGTACAGGTCCACCAAACCCTGGCCAGACAGCACTCGTTCTGCAGACACATGCCCATAGCGTTGCCTGATCAATTCAATGACGCGGTATTCATTCTCAGTGTGTGCTGCCAGCGTAGCGTGGCCGCCTTCGCCTGCAATGGCCACCCATTGGTCAAGACTTGCTTTGACGGGGAACAAACCAGAAACGCCCAGCCCCGTCCCCGCGCCAATGATGGCCTTGGGGCCCAAGCTACGGGAATCTTTGCCACCAATTTGAACCAGATGATCTTGCGAAATGGAAGGGATGGCCAAGGCCAAGGCCGTGAAGTCATTGATGACATTCAATTTGGACACGCCTAAAGTGCGCGCCATTTCAGAAATTGAAAATGTCCAATGGTGATTGGTCATGCGAATGGTGTCACCCGTGATGGGGTTGGCAATGCCCAGTGCGCATGCCCGAGGCGCGGACAAATTCTGTTGCTTCAAATAAGTCTGAATGGCCACTTCCAGTGAAGGGTAGTCAGCGCAAGGCAAAACCTGCACATGCTGCACACCACTCGTGTGTGATGCTTGCCACCCCAATCTCGCATTGGTGCCGCCCACATCCCCCAAAAGGCGTGGAAACGTATCGCTCATAAATTAATTCTTCAATCAATCAATTCACAAACTGCTCAGATCCCACAATGCCCAGCTTGGTCAAGCCGAGGCGTTGCGCACTGGCCATGACCTGCGCCACAGATTCGTACTTGGCCTTGGCGTGTGAGCGAATGTGCAGCTCAGGTTGTGGCTGAGTGGCCGCAGCTTCTACCAGTTTGGCCTCGAGGTCTGCGCGGCCTGCTATGGGTTTGCCGTTCCAATTGATCACGCTGCTGGCATCCACATCAATCTTGATGACCACAGGATCCACTTTTTTGGTGGGTGGCTGGGAGATGGGCATGTCCAAATTCACCGAGTGAAGTTGCGCCGGAATGGTGATGATCAACATGATCAAGAGCACCAACATCACGTCAATGAGTGGCGTGGTGTTGATGTCCATCATCACTTCTGGCTCGTCACTGCCCGAGCCCGAGCCTACGTTCATTCCCATGATTTTTCCTTTACTGTGGTTCAGTGATGAACCCGACCTTGGTGATGCCGGCGCGCTGCACCGCATACATCACGCGGCCTACCGACTCAAAGTCGCTCTTGCCATCGCCCCGAATCTGCACTTCGGGTTGGGGCTTCATCACCGCAAACTTCTTCATGCGCTGCAACAAGTCGTCTGAATTTTTGATGGGTGTGTCGTACAAGAAGATCTTGCCCTTCACGTCCACCGAGATGATCACGTTCTCTGGTTTGGTCTCCCGCACCGCGTTCTTCTCCTTGGGCAAGTCCACCTTGATGGACGTTGTCACCACCGGAATGGTGATCAAGAAGATGATCAACAGCACCAACATCACATCCACCAGGGGTGTGGTGTTGATCTCGCTCATGATCTCATCGTCTTTTTCTGAACCGACGTTCATTGACATGATTGGCCTCTTAGTATTTAGAGTTATTTGTTGCTTGAAGCCAGTAACACAGAGTGCAAGTCAGAACCAAATCCGTTCACGTCTTCCATCACCGCCTTGTTGCGGCGCACCAACCAGTTGTAACCCAACACGGCAGGCACCGCCACAGCCAAACCAATGGCCGTCATGATCAATGACTCGCCCACGGGGCCAGCCACTTTGTCAATCGACGCTTGGCCCGACATACCAATTTTCACCAGCGCGTTGTAAATGCCCCAAACCGTACCGAACAAACCGACGAAGGGTGATGTAGAACCCACAGTGGCCAGCACAGCCAAGCCGTCTTGCATGCGGCTTTGAACGTTGCCAATGGCGCGCTGAATGCTTCTGGCGGTCCAGGTGTCAAAGTCCACCCCGCCCAGCAAACCAGTGTGTTTGTTGGCGCTTTCAAGACCTTTTTCAGCAATGAAGCGGAAGGGGCTGTCTTCGGCCAAGCCATCTGCGCCTTGACGCAATGAAGAAGCACTCCAGAAACTTTCTTTGGCAGCAGCTGCAAATTTGGCAGCCTTCGATTGCTCAAAGTACTTGGTGATGAGCACATACCAAGAACCCATGGACATCAGCACCAAGATGAGCAAGGTGCCTTTGGCCACCACGTCGCCTTGGGCCCACAGTGCGCCAAGACCATAAGGATTCTCTTCGTGCGCTGAGGCGGCAGGTTCTGTTGCAGCAACAGGCGCTGCTGGTGCGGCAGGTGCTGCCTCGGCGGCTGGCGCAGGTGCCGCTGCCGCAGGGGCAGCCTCTTTGGGCTTGGCCGCAAAGCTGGTACTGGCCAGGCCCATGCCTGCCACCAAACCGATGGCCAGGACGAGAGTTTTGAGTTGCTTGATCATGGAAAGACTCCTCTGAAACGAATTCAATTAAATTTAAAAATGTTCAACAAAAAGTGTTGGGTTCTGATGTGGTGTCTGATGCGCTTTGGTGCGAGCTTTTCGCTTTACTCAATGCGCCAAGTGAATAACATGCTGGCCCAGCTTTGCTGAGGCTTGCCATCTAGCGTGCCAGGCTTGAACTGACACTTGGATAAACCGGCTCTGGCCGCTTCATCCAAACGCCTGAAACCCGAAGACTTCTCAATGGCTGATTCAATGACTTTGCCATCGACGCCCACCAAGAACTTCAGCTGCACAGTGCCTTCTTCCTCCAAGCGCTTGGAAGCGCTGGGGTATTCGGGCTTTTCGCAAGCTGACGCATTGATCACCGCGGCTGTTCGAACAGGCGGTGCTGGCGGCGCAGGTGGTGCGGGCGGTGCATTCATTTGCACTGGCAAAGGCGATGGCGGCGCCACGGGTTGCGGTGTATTGGACACAGCCGCAATGGCATTCACCGGAGGTGGCGCAGCCACGGGCACTTCAACCGGCGGCACGTAGGCTGGCGGCGGAGGTGGCAAATTCTTGGGCGGTGGTGGCGGTGGGGGTGGCGGAATTTCAGGCTTGGTCTCTTCCAAAAGAACGGCTTCCACCGGTCCTTTGATGACTTTCACAAACTTGCGCGCAAGTCCGGAGTTGATGGCCCAAAACAGCAGCCCGTGCAACACCACCACAACGGTCAACCCGATCAAATGCTTGCGGGGGGTACGCTGCCGGCTGGCGTAATCAATCATGTAACAAGTGCTCCTTCACAGCGAGATCAATCTATGAGCATCACAGATTTACAATATTTTGTTCGATTATTCTAAATGGCAGGCTATTGTAATTAAGTTACAGCGCCTATTAAGTTCTTGGTAGAAAAATTACATGGGGTTATCCCTTGATTTTCTCGGTATTATTGGCTGTGAGATGTGTAGGGTTTGAGGGGAAAAGGCGGGCTGACAGCCGGCGTACCTTTTGGCTCGCGAGGTTTGTCAAGATGCTCTTGTTGAATTGGATAAGCCAATGTATGGCGCATTTCCAAGCCCACGATCAAAATGTCAATTAGCAACAAATGCAAAACACGGCTCACCATGGGCAGGTGAGTGGCGGCATTTTCATTATGCTCGGCAACCAAAGCGGCATCTGCTTTGCGCGCCAAAGGCGATTGGTTGGCTGTGATGGCAATCAAGGCAGCTCCGCGCTGCTGAATCTTTTCTTGCAAGGCCATTAGCTGAGGCAATTTGCCACCGCTGCTAATAATCACCGCCACGGTGCCAGGCTGAATAGACGCTGCGGTGAGCTCTTGCAAATGAGGCTCGGTGTGGGCGCCACACGGAAGCCCCAGACGCAAAAACTTGGTTTGAGCATCTTGGGCCACTGCCGAGTAGTTACCCACGGCAAAGAGTTCAACTCGGTCTGCGCCAGCAACCAAATCAATGGCACGGTCAATAGAATCACGTTGCAGTTCGTTACGCAGTTGCAAAATAGCATTAGCCGTATTGCCCAGCACCTTGGCGCCCAATTCCAGCATGGAATCATCGTTTGTCACTTTGGAGTGAGTGATCGGTACCGACATGCTTAAGCCCGATGCCAAACGCAGCTTGAGATCAGACAAACCTTTGCAACCCACAGACCTACAAAACCGAATCACGGTAGGTTGGCTAACCTGAGCTGTCAAGGCGATATCGTGAATAGGATCGCTCAGGACAGATCGCGGTTTGGCCAATACCAAATCGGCAACACGCTGTTCTGCCGGTGATAGCTCAGCCCGAGAGCGCCTAATTTGAGTCAGGATGGCTGAGCCTGGGCTGCTCATCATGGCGCGCAATTGCGTGTCCAAAATGGCAGATGCGCCCAAGAAAGTGGCCTGGGGTGCCGTGATTACAAAGGTTGGAATTTGACCTACATAGTTGGCAAATCGACCCTTTTGCTCAAAGCGACTTCGAAAGCCTGAGCGATCAAAAAAATCACCCAATCGCGGCACAATGCTGCCCCCAATATAGATGCCGCCCGTGGCTCCTAAGGTGAGCGCCAAATTACTAGCGGCCGTGCCGAGAATGTTGCAAAACAAATCCAATGATTGCGTGCACAAGGGGTCTTTTTCGTCCAAGGCGCAGCGAGCAATGTCTGGCGCGGCGAGTCCTTTGACTTGCATTTGGTTCAGCTCTGCGAGCGCCAAATAGGTCAACTCAAGGCCTGTTCCAGACAGCAAACGTTCAAACGAAACGTGGTCGAAATGACGCCACATATAGGCCAACACAGCGGCCTCGCGGGCATCAGAAGGCGCAAAGCTGGTGTGCCCCCCCTCGGACCCTAACGAAGTCCAACCATCTCCCGAAGGAATCAGGCCAGAAACACCCAAGCCGGAGCCTGAACCAATTAAGCCAATGACACTGTTTTTGACGGCTTGGCCAGAACCCACTTGGCGGAAATCTTGTGGAGTTAAACGCGGCAAAGCCATGGCCAAGGAAGTGAAATCGTTCACCACCACCAGCGTATCGAGGCCTAAATTGAGTCGTGTTTCTTCAATGGAAAATTGCCAGTGGTAGTTGGTCATGCGAACACGGTCACCATCTACAGGGTTCGCAATGGCCACGGCAGCATGGGCCACAGAGGCTGATTTCAAGCTGGCCAGGTAGGCTGCCACAGCTGCTTCAAAGCTGGGAAAGTCAGCACATCGCAAGCTGCGTTGTTGGGTAAATTCGCCGTAGCTGGTTTCGATGGCAAAGCGCGCATACAGGCCACCGATATCAGCGATCAAACGGGGAGAGTCAAATGCGATCATGGACAAATCTGGGGCAATGGTGTGCAATATTGAGTGAGGGCTGTCGAATTTCAGGCTGTTTGCGAAGCACTCAAAGGTCTGACGATTGACTGAATTTGTAATGTAACTACGAGCAAGCAAGTTGAAATGTAACCTCATTGTTACTTTTATTTCAAGCCCAATGTCCGTGAAAATTGCAAGATATTAGAGGAAAATAGGCCATCTCTCATCGAAAATCAAGAGCGTTTCACTCATGTTACTTTCTTACGCGCGTAGTAAAGCTACAGTTTTCGGGGCTTCAATTTCTGTATCTGTTTTGGTATGGGCCCTGAGCATGGCACTTTCAGCAGAAGCCGCAGCGCCCAAATTAAAGCTTCATGTGCCGTCACCCGATTGGCGCGACCAAATCATTTACTTTCTCATGACTGACCGTTTTGAGGATGGAAACCCTCAAAACAACGATCAAGGTGCGGGTGAGTTTGATCCCAAGCAAGGCGCGCGCTACAGCGGTGGCGATTTGGCAGGTGTGCAAAAACGGCTGAACTACATCCAAGGGCTGGGCGCCACGGCGGTGTGGATCACGCCCCCGGTGGCCAACCAGTGGTGGAACGGCAACTACGGTGGCTACCACGGCTACTGGGCATCCGACTTCAAGCGGGTTGACGCCCACGTGGGCACCTTGAAAGACTACCAAAAACTCTCTGATGCACTGCACCGCCGAGGGATGTACCTCGTTCAAGACATTGTGCTGAACCACATGGGCGATTTTTTTCGCTATAAAAATGTAGCGCCTGGAAGCACAGAGAAAGATCCGACACAAGGCTATGAGTTCAACGCGCAATCGGTCCCAATGAAGGCACCTTTGCAAAAGCCCTTTAACCAGAACGACCCACTCAACTCTCAACATCGTACAGCAGGCATCTATCACTGGACGCCCGATGTGGTCAATTACAACGATCGCCATCAAGAGTTGAATTACCAGATGGCTGGCTTGGACGATTTGAATTCTGAAAACCCGGTGGTCAGACGTGCACTGCGCGACAGCTATGGGTATTGGATTCGAGAAGTGGGTGTCGATGCTTTCAGGTTGGACACGGCCTTTTATGTACCGCCCGAGGCCATTCAAGATTTTCTCTATGCCAAAGATCCCAAGCACCCCGGCATGCGCTTGGTTGCCCAACAAACGGGCCGCAAAAATTTCCTGACCTTTGGCGAAGGCTTTGGCATCGACAAGGCAGGTGAGACCCAGCAAATGAAAAAAATTGAGGCCTACGTGCGAGACGCCAAGGGTGCGCCCGTCATGCAAGGCATGCTCAATTTTCCGTTGTATGGCAGTGTGAGTGATGTCATGGCGCGGGGGCGTCCCACGCAAGAGTTGGCAGAGCGAATTCGACAGAACATGCAAATTCACAGCGATCCGCACCGCATGCCCAGTTTCTTAGACAACCACGATGTTGATCGGTTTTTAAAGGGTGGCAGTGAATTGGCCTTGCGTCAAAGCTTGGCCTTGATGATGACCTTGCCTGGCATTCCAACTTTGTATTACGGCACTGAGCAAGGTTTCAAAGAACAACGTGCCGCCATGTTTGGCAAGGGCTATGGCTCTGGGGGAGTGGATCATTTCAACCAACAGGCACCTTTGTACACCTACACCCGAAGCTTGACGACCTTGCGCAAGCAGCACAAAGTTTTCTCTAGAGGGGTGCCAACGATATTGCGCGAAGATTCAGCCGGTCCTGGCGTGTTGGCTTACCGCATGGACCATGGCAATCAGTCTGCGTGGGTGGTTTTCAATACGGCAGATCACGCGGTGATGTTGGATCGATTAGAACTTTTTAAAGGCCGTAAAAACGCAGCAAGGCCCGCTTCCCTCAAAGGCGTTTGGGGTGTTGAGGGAGCACAGTTCAAGCTGCCCACAGAAATTCGAATGGCAGACACAGCCTCTGACGACCATGCTGTGAATTTGCAAATGCCACCGCGCAGCACTCAAATTTGGATGGACGAGGGACAATCTAACAAGCGTTCAATGCATGTTGCAAATAACGCAGCAAAAACCAAAACTGTATTGCCTCAATGGCCCAGCAACATGCCGGAAAAAATGGCGCAAGACTTTGAGCTCAAAGGGGAGTGGTCTTTGCCTCAAGCCGCCACAACTGAGTTGGTCCTGGTGGTGAATGGCCAGTTGAACAATGCCAAAGTGGTTGAGTGGCTGTCACCCAAGCAATGGCGGTTGAGAGTAGACACCTCGGCTTGGGCAGATGCTTCTGATCAACGCTTGAGCTTGGTGGTCAGAGACACAAAGACACAAAGTGTGCTGACAGTCAGTGAACCCAGATTTTTGCGTTTTGAAAAACAATGGGCCTTGGTCTCAGAAGTGCTGGACCCCAAAGGCGACGATCGGGGCCCGCTTGGAACTTACGTTTACCCCACAGACCCCGGCTATTTTCCTGGGATCTTTGACATTGAATCAATGCAAGTGTGGCGCGCGCAGAAGTCCATCCGCTTGAAACTTAAGATGGGTGCACTGAGCCAATCGTGGAACCCCGCCAACGGATTTGACCATGTGGTTTTCACGGTGTTCATAGGTCTGCCGAATGCTACCAACAGCCTTCAAGTGATGCCAATGCAGCAAGACCAACTTCCGCCCGGCACACATTGGCACTTTCGCTTGAGAACCCATGGCTGGTCGAATGCCATGTTTTCCACACAAGGTGCCTCAGCGGGCTCTGAAGGACAAACCTTGCTGGAGACTGCCAAGCTCAAAGTAGACGCGCAAGCTCAAACCATTCAATTTGATTTTCCAGCCTCTTTGTTGTCTCAACTCCCTGATTTGAAGGGCGTTCAAATCTTGGTCAACACATGGGATTACGACAGCGGTTATCGCAAACTCTCGCAACAAGGGGGCACGCACAATGTGGGCGGAGGCAATGCCGATCAGCCGTTGTGGATGGACAGCATCAAGATTGAACTGAACCCATGAAGATGCGTTTTGGCGCTATTGCGGCGCCCTTGTTTTTAGAGCTGAGCATTGGCATGGCCGTGGGCATGCTGGGTACCAGTTTTGCCGCACACATTTCAGACGCAGCAGGCGGTGCATTTGCCCTCACCAACCATTTGTTTGGTTTGCTGTTCATGGTGTTTCGCTTGGTGGGGGCGGGTATAGGGGTGGTGGTCAGCCAAAACTTGGGCGCGCAACACCGCCATGAAGCAGACCGCGTAGCGCGCGCTGCATTGGCCGCTGGAACCTGGATGGGTGGCAGCATGGCCGTGGTGGCCTTGGTGTTTGCCACGCCACTTTTGCGCTTGCTGAATGCACCAGCCGATGTGTTGGTGTTGGCCACGCCCTTGCTTCAAGCCTTGTCATTGGCTTTGCTGTTAGATGCTTGGAATGCCTGCATGGCCAGTGTCATGCGTGCGCATTTGCGAACGCGAGAAACACTGGGCGTCATGTTGGTCATGCACGCGGTCCATGTGGGTTTGGCTTGGCCTTTGATGCATGGTGTGAGCTTCGTGCCAGGCCTTGAAAATTGGCCAGGCTTTGGTTTGCCAGGCTTTGCCCTTGCCTTGGTCATCAGCCGCTTGGTGGGTCTGTGGCTGCATTGGATTTTGTGGCAAAGCCGATTGAAGTTGGTGCCAGATGTAGCCGATTTTTGGCGCTTTCGCAAAACACAAATCAAACACATACTGCACATTGGCTTACCCGGTGCAGCTGAAAACCTATCTTGGGAATTGGCCTTTTTAGTCAGCGTGGCGGCTGTGGGCCTCATGGGCACCCAAGCCTTGGCTACGCAGGCTTATGTCTTGCAATTCAACATGTGGATCTTGATCAGCGGTGCGGCCATCGGCATCGCCGTTGAAATGGTGGTCGGTCATTTGGTGGGCGCCAGAAAATTGCGCGAAGCGCATGTGCTGGTGAAGCGCGCACAGACCATCGGCTTTGCAGTGACCCTGGTTGTGGCGGTGCTCATGGCTTGGCAAGGTGCTAGCTTGCTGCGGTGGTTTACAGACGATCCCGCTATTTTGGCTGAAGGTCAGCGTTTGCTGTGGTGGTCCATTCTGTTGGAAACAGGCCGCACCTTCAACCTGATTGTGATTTCAGCATTGCGCGCCACAGGCGACTCTAAGTACCCGTTTTATGCCGGTGCAGGCTCGATGGCCGTGGTCTTGGCTGGCGGCAGTTGGTTGCTGGGCGTGCACTGGGGCTGGGGTCTCACGGGTATCTGGATTGCCTATGCCGCCGACGAGTGGATTCGCGGACTGTTAATGTGGCATCGCTGGGTGTCTAGAGGATGGATTCCCCATGCCAGAGCAACGCATGCCCGCATGCGACATCAAACGCCATCGCCTGGGATCCCTCAAGCTAGCACGTAAACGCGTGCTTCCCAGGCCGCCAAGGTGTCGGGTGCCATCGCCCATTCACTGCTTGGAAGGTTGCCAATCAGGGGTGTGGCTGCGGAAAAGTCGGGCAATTGTTTCAAAGGCAAGCCCTGAAACTGCGCACTGAAATTGCACAAGACCAACAATTGCACGTCATGCAAGCGGCGTGTAAAGGCAAACAACGCGGTGTGTTTGGGCAACAACAATTCAAAATCGCCATCCACCAGAACGGGCCAATTTTTTCGCAGCGCAATCAGTTGGCGGTAATGGTGAAACACCGAATCAGCGTCTGCACGCGCTTGGGCCGCATTCACTTGGCTGAAGTTGTCGTTCAAAGCCAACCAAGGCGTGCCTTGTGTAAACCCCGCATGCTGCGACGCAGACCATTGCATGGGTGTGCGGGCATTGTCTCGACCCTTGGCATGAATCGATGCCATGACATCTTGGTGCGGACGGCCCTGCTGCAAGACAGCCTGTGCATACATGTTGCGTGTTTCAATGTCTTGGTAGGCTTTGATGTTGAACCATTTCACATTGGTCATACCCAACTCTTCACCTTGGTAAATGAAGGGAGTGCCTTGCATCATGTGCAAACACGTGGCCAGCATTTTGGCCGAGCGCACGCGGTGCAGGCCTGCATCGCCAAACCGAGAAACAGCGCGGGGTTGATCGTGGTTGCACCAATACAAACTGTTCCAGCCCTTGCCATGCAAACCTGTTTGCCAGCGGCTAAGGCTGGCTTTCAGGTCGGGCAGGTGCAATGCCTTCAAAGCCCACTTGCCTTTGCCCGCTTGGCTGTCCACATCCATGTGTTCAAACTGAAAAACCATGTCCAAGGCGCCGGTCTCTGGGTTGGTAATTTCTTGGGCTTGTTCAAGCGTGGCGCAAGGGGCTTCGCCCACAGAGATGCAGTCGTAATGGTCTAGCACTTCCTGCTTCATCTCGCGCATGAAGGCCATGAAGCGAGGGCCGTGAGTGACCATCTCAAAGGCCGGCTGTAAAAACCCATCTTGAACTTTGGGTGCATTGGGCAAGCGGGCTTCTGACTTGGAAAAAGTGCCAGCTTCAAGCCAAGGCTTGGAGATCATGTTGATCACATCCATCCTAAAACCGCCCACGCCCTTCTTCAACCAGAAGTGCATCAGTTCATACACCTCTTGCCGCACCTTGGGGTTCTCCCAATTCAGGTCGGGTTGCTTCTTTGAGAACATGTGCAGGTAGTACTCACCGGTGGCCTCGTTGAAGGTCCAAGCCGAGCCACTGAACGCGGCTTCCCAGTTGGTGGGCTCGCGCCCGTCTACCGGGTCGTGCCAAATGTAGTAGTCGTGATACGGATTGGTCTTGGCGCTGCGGGCTTGCTTGAACCATGCGTGTTCATCAGAGGTGTGGTTGACCACCAAGTCCATCATCAGGCGAATGCCGCGCTGTTGCATACCCGCCAGCATGGCGTCAAAGTCGGCCATGCTGCCAAACTCTTGCATGATGCTGCGGTAGTCACGAATGTCGTAGCCGTTATCGTCGTTGGGCGAGTCATACACGGGCGACAACCAGACAATGCCAACACCCAATGCGTCTAAGTGATCAAGCTTGGCGGTGATACCTGGCAAATCGCCGATGCCATCGCCGTTGCTGTCTGCAAAAGAGCGAGGGTAGATTTGATAGGCGACCTGTTGGCGCCAATCTTTTTTCCGAGAAAGCATTTCAGAAAAAAATCAGTTCAGAAAGAATCAGTTGGGCAGCTCAACAGTGCGCTGGCAAGCCGCCCCCTTGCTGTCAAACAAATGCATTTGGTCTGGCAGCATGCACAAATTGAGCGAGGTGCCTGCGCTGGTGGTAGCGCTGCCCTCCACCTTGACGGTGCTCACTGCCTGGCCTTCTCCCATTTGCACATAAAGCAAAGACGAATCGCCCAAGCGCTCTATGTGTTGCACATGGCCTGCCACGTTGCTGCCAGCGCCAGAAGAAGTCAAGGGAATGTGCTCGGGGCGAATACCCACCTGCACTTTTTCACCAGCTTTCAAATGGCGTGCATCCACAGCCGCTTTGAGCACTTGATTGCCCACCTTCACGGTGGCGTAGCTTTCTTGTGCATCCACCAAGTAGCCGTGCAACAAATTCATTTTGGGTGAGCCAATGAACTCTGCCACAAACAAACTCACGGGGCGGTGGTACAAGTTCATGGGTGAGCCCACTTGCGCCACGCTGCCGCGTTCTTGAATCAGATCGCCGGTGTGCAAGAGCACAATTTTGTTGGCCAAGGTCATGGCCTCGACCTGATCGTGCGTGACATAAATCATGCTGGCCGAATTCATGTCTCTGTGCAGTTTGGCAATTTCCAAACGCGTTTGAACGCGCAGTGCAGCATCCAAATTTGACAAAGGCTCGTCAAACAAAAACAACTTGGGCTCTTTCACAATGGCACGGCCAATGGCCACGCGCTGGCGCTGACCGCCAGACAAGGCTTTGGGCAGACGATCTAGCAAAGGGGTGAGTTGCAAGATGTCGGCGGCAGCTTTCACTTTGCGATCAATGTCGGCTTTGTTGGCGCCCAGCACACGCAAGCCAAAGGCCATGTTTTCTGCCACGGTCATGTGCGGATACAGCGCATAACTTTGAAACACCATGGCCACACCGCGCTTGGCGGGTGAATAGCGCTTACAGACGTTTTGGAAATCAATGCGTGACATGCTTGTCTCCGATGTCAAATGGCCAACAGCAAGGCGCCGTAGGCTTCAAACTTCATGTGATTGCCAGCGATATTGCCTCCGTTCAAACCTGGCACAGGCAATACCGATGCAGACTTGAAGTGGGCAGGCAAGTCCATGCTGGCGGCGCTGTCGCTGAAGTTGAATGCGCACAAAACTTGGTGGCCTTCGTGTACGCGCACAAATGCCATCACTTGCTGGTGCACGGGCAGCAATGCTTGATCGCCATGCAACAACACCGCTTGGCCTTTGCGCCAGGTTAGCAAAGCGCGGTAGAAGTTGAGCAATGAAGCGGGGTCATTGTCTTGCTCAGACACAGCCAAGCTTCGATAGGCTTCTGTCAAAGGCAGCCAAGGTTTTTGAGCGCCACTGCCAAAGCCCATGTCAGCGGCTTTGGCATCCCAAGGCATGGGCGTGCGGCAACCGTCGCGGCCTTTGAACTCGGGCCACATGGTGATGCCATAAGGGTCTTGCAAATCTTCATAAGCCACTTGCGCTTCGGGCAAGCCTAATTCATCACCTTGGTACAAGCAAGGCGAGCCGCGCAGGCACATTTGGAAAGCCGCCGCCACGCGCAGTTTGCGCACATCGGCCGACTCGCCGCCCCAACGCGAACCCACACGCACCACATCGTGATTGGACAATGCCCATGAGGGCCAGCCGGTGGCGTTCTTCTCTGCAAAGCGCGTCATCAGGTCGTGCAAATAGGTGCTGCTGCTGTCGGGGCCCAGCAAGTCAAAGCTATAGGCCATGTGCAGTTTGTCGGTGCCGCTGGTGTATTCAGCCATGATGGCCAGGCCATCGTCATCGCCAATTTCGCCCACCATGGTGGTGTTGGGGTACTGGTCTAGCAACGCGCGCAATTGTCTTAAGAAGCCCAAATTCTCGGGCTGTGTTTTGTCAAACTTGTGATACTGCCAACCATAAGGATTGACGTCGTTCACAGCAGGGTCGTTGCCCTTGGGTTGACCACGGCCTGGGTTGTCACGCAATTGTTTGTCGTGGAAGTAATAGTTGGCGGTGTCTAAGCGGTAGCCATCAACACCCAGCTCCAACCAGAACTTCACGGTGCCCAAAATGGCTGCCACCACATCGGGGTTGTGGAAGTTCAAGTCGGGTTGGCTGCTTAAGAAGTTGTGCAGGTAATACTGACGTCGGCGAGTGTCCCATTGCCAAGCGCTGCCACCGAAAATAGACAGCCAGTTGTTGGGTGGGTTGCCATCGTCTTTGGCGTCGGCCCAAACATACCAATCGGCTTTGGGGTTGTTGCGTGAGGCGCGGCTTTCTGCAAACCATGCGTGTTGGTCTGAGGTGTGCGACAGCACTTGGTCAATCATCACTCGCAGGCCCAAATCGTGGGCTTTGTTCACCATGGCCCGAAAATCGTCTAGCGTGCCAAACAAGGGATCAACGTCGCAATAGTCGCTCACGTCGTAACCAAAGTCTTTCATGGGGCTTTTGAAAATAGGCGACAACCACACGGCATCGGCACCCAGCTTGGCCACATAGTCCAAGTGTTGTGTGATGCCGGGTAAATCGCCCACACCGTCGCCATTGCTGTCGGCAAACGAGCGAGGGTAGATTTGATAAATGACGCCACCGCGCCACCAATTGTTGTTAGGTGCTTTGCTCATAGTTTCAAAATACAAATTAAACAGAGAAAAAAATTAACCTTTGACCGCGCCAGCCGTGAGGCCAGAGACGATGCGTTTTTGGAAGAAGAACACCAACAGCAGCAATGGCACAGTGACAATCACTGAGCCTGCCATGATGGTGCCCCATGGAATTTCGAATGCGGTTGCGCCCGCAATCAGTGAGATGGCCACAGGCACAGTGCGCTCGCTGTCATTGATCACAAAGGTCAAGGCAAACATGAATTCATTCCATGCGCCAATAAACGCGAGCAAACCAGTAGACACCAGCGCCGGCCACAAGAGTGGCAAAAAGACTTGAAAAATAATGCGCAGGGGGCCACAACCGTCCATGATGGCGGCTTCTTCCAACTCAACAGGTAACTCACGCATGAAGGTGGTCAAAATCCAAACTGTGAAGGGCAGCGTGAAGATGGTGTAGGGCAGAACCAAGCCCCAAGCCTTGTTGTAAATGCCCAGCCACTGAATGAGTTCAAACATGCCCGACAACACCGCCACTTGCGGAAACATCGACACGCCCAAAATGCAAATGAGCAACAGGCCTTTGCCTTTGAAGCGAATGCGGCCCAGTGCGTAAGCCGCAGTGACACCCATCAGCATGGCAAAGCCCACGGTGAGCACCGCCACCATGACCGAGTTGACCAAACTTTTGCCAAAGGGTTGCACGCCTTCAAACAAAGCGTAGTAATTGCGCAGGTCGGCTTGGTCTGGAATGATTTGCGTATTGAAGAGCGCTGTACCAGTTTTCAAAGACGTGGAGATGGCATACACAAACGGATACACCGAGAGCACGACCACCACCGTAGATGCAAAATAAATGAACGCCGTGGTCCAAGATGAACGGGTTTTCATTTGGCATCCTCCGACAATTTGACGCGGGCCAGCTTGATAAAGATGATTGCGGTGATCAAGATGATCACGAACAATGAGGTGGACGCTGCAGAGCCATAACCCATGTTGCCGTACTCCACCATTTCACGGCGCACAAAGCCCGACATGCTGATGGTGGTACTGCCGTTGGCAGTTAACACATAAATCAAATCAAACACGCGCAGCGAGTCGAGCAAACGGAACACCACAGCCACCAGCAAAGGTTGGCGAATGAGCGGCAATGTGATTTTCCAAAACACACGCAAGGGATGTACGCCATCCACGCGTGCAGCTTCATAACAATCCTTGGGCACGGTCTGCAGGGCCGCCAAAATAAGCAAGGCCATGAAGGGGGTGGTTTTCCAAACGTCCACTAACACCACGGTCCAAAGGGCATAGGCAGGCTCAGCTGTCCATGCTATTTTTTGAGAGATCAAACCCAAGTCCATCAGGTAAGTGTTGATCACACCAAACTGATCGTTCAGCATCCAACCCCACATCTTGGCCGACACAATGGTGGGAATAGCCCATGGCACCAACACGGCAGTCCGTACAAAAGCACAGCCCTTAAACTCTTGATTCAAAAGCAAGGCTACGCCCAAACCAGTGAGTGTTTCCAAGATGACCGACACCACCGCAAAGGTAAAGGTGTTGCGAATGGAGATGCCCCAATCGCCCGCCCAAAAACCACCTTCTTCATTGGGGTTGAAGAACAAGCCGTATTCGCCAAAGTAGTTTTCCAAGCCTACAAATTTGGCGGCAGAAATATCGTTGATATTCATGTCTGTGAAGCTGAACCAAATGGACCGCGCCAAAGGCCAAACAGCCACCACCAACATCAGCAGCAGCATCGGCGCTAAAAACAACCAAGCGGTTTTAACTCTTGAATTCATAGTGAGTTCTCTTCGGCTTTACCAGTGCTTGCGTCTGATTTGTTTCAAACGCGATTCGAGTTTGGTCACGGCTTCTTCGCCGGTGGCACGTTTGGACATCACCTCGTGTGCAGCATTCCAAAAGCTTTGGCTCACCTGCGGGTATTTCAAACCTGTGGCCGTGGTGGGCCGGGCCACGCTGTTGGCAAAAACTTCCTCAAGTGCACCCATGAACTCATTGGCCTCCAACACTTGCTTGTCTTTGTAGAGCGCGGGCAATGTGGGGTTGTAGGAGCCATGGATGGCACGCGTTTTTTGCACGGCGGCACTGGTCATGTACATCACCAAATCGGCGGCAATGGCTTGGTGTTTGGAGTATTTGGACACCCCCAATTGCCAGCCGCCCAAAGCCGCAGCGCTGGGCTTGCCTGGCAATTTGGCAACGCCTACTTTGCCTTTGACCAGGCTGTCATTTTTCTGCAGCAAGGACCATGCATAGGGCCAGTTGCGCATGAAGAGGGCATTGGCGTTTTGAAACACACCTCGCGCTTCCTCTTCTTCGTAACTCAGCACACCAGTGGGGCTGATGGTGCCAATCCAGGAGGCCGCCAAGTTCAAAGCCTTGACTGCTTGGGCATTGCGAATGGTGATTTCACCGTCGGGGTTGACCACCGTGCCACCGCCTTGCCCACCGACCCACTCAAGCGCATTGCAAGTGAGGCCTTCATAGGCCTTGGCCTGAAACACATAGCCATGAAAATCTGCCGCACCTTTGGCCCGCTCGCCAGCTTGAACCTTGGCGGCACTTTCGGTCAACTCCTCCCAAGTTTGGGGTACGCGCAAGCCATACTTTTTCAAGAGGTCTGCACGGTAGTACAGCAAGCCTGCATCGGTGTACCAAGGCATGCCCAGCAGCTTGCCGTTGACCGTGTTGTTGGCAACGATGGCCGGAAAGTGCTCGGCTTCGGCCCCTTTGCTGTAAGGCTTCAGGTCCGTCAAGTGATCTTTCAGAAGGCCCGGCCACACCGTGTCAATTTGCACCACATCAATGTCGCCCGATTTGGCGGCAAACAATTGACGGTACAGCGCTAGTTTTTCGGTAGCACTGGTAGGCGGGGAAAAATTCTTGATGGTGTTGCCTGTTTTGGCGGCCCAAGCTTGTGCATGTTTTAAGCAAAACTCCACATCGCTGCCACTGGGCCCGCAAGTAATGGTGATCTCAACCGCTTTGGCGTTCAAGCAGGCCAACAAACCACTGATCAGCAACAGAGGCAAGAATTTCATTGTTTTGATCCTTTGACCACAAACACCACAGCACTGCGCGCGGGAATGTCAAACGTGCCCGTTGTTTTGTCATACTTGGCGCTGTCGCGTGGTCTGGCATCTGCGGCTTGCGCAGACGCTTGAACAGGGTGAAGTTCAAACGCTTTTTGTGCCAGCTTAGGAATGATTAATTGTTGCGCTTTCTCGGAAGCGTTGACGAAGTAAATCAATTCGGCAAAGTCATTCAGGTCGCGGCCTTGCAAATGGCCTGCAATCAAACGCGGGTCGGCTTGCGAGTCGGTGTTGAAGAAGCTGAGGCGCGTTTGCACGTCTTGTGCTGTTTCTAGTCTGAACAACTTTGAGCTTTTGCGAATTTTCAGCAAATCCAAATGCGCATTGCGTGTCCACACAATGTCGGCAGCAGAAGGTTTGAGCTTGGCATCCTGCAGCAATGCGCGGCTGATGGCATTGGCCTCTGGGCTGCCTTGCAAGTCGGGTACAGACTCGCCAAAACGATTGCTTTGGTATGACCAGTCCAAGACGTTGAACAAATCGCCAGAGTCGTAGCTGTTGCCGTCCAAAGACTTGGAACGCAAAATTTCTTGACCTGCATGGAAGTAAGCCACACCTTGGCTGAAGGCCACCAAGGCGCCCGCCAGCATTTGGGCGCGTGCGCGCTCTGCGCTCGAAGTGTCACGCGGCAACTTGTAGGCCAAGCTGTCAAACAAGGTGAGGTTGTCGTGGTTCTCGGCATAGTTCACCACCTCACTGGGTTGGCTCACGTAGCCCGTGGGTTGGTCGCCATAGGGAATGTCTTGTAGCGCTTTGACCGTGCCATCTGCCGTGGCCATGCGGTAGTTTCTAAGAGACCCCGCCAGGCCCGCACGAATTTGATCGGACACCCGCGCAGAGCTTTCGCGGCCACTCACAAAGCCGGGTACCTTCATCAAGTTTTCAACGGCATCACCAGCACCACCACCGCGAATGGCATCTCGCAGCCGGTCGTTGAAGGTGCCAATGCCTGTGCCGTTCAAAGACAGTTGCGAGGCTTGCACAAAGCGCGCGCCATTGGCCACTTCGCCAAAGTTCCAGCCTTCACCCACAAAATCAATGCGCCTCTTCAGCGTTTTCTGCAAACGGTTTTGCATGTCCAACATCACTTGTTTGGGCTGATGGCCCATCAAGTCAAATCGAAATGAATCTAGCTTGTAGTGTTGGGTCCAAAGCAAGACCGAGTCCGACATCAGTTTGGCCATCATGAGGTTTTCTGTGGCCGTGTTGTCGCAACACGTCGAGCGCTCAACCTCACCTTTTGCATTCAAGCGTTGATAGTAGCCAGGCACGATGCGATCGAGCACCGATTGCAAATGCTGACCCGAGGCCGAGGTGTGGTTGTAAACCATGTCCATGCCCACGCGCCATCCAGCTTCGTGCAATGATTTCACCATGCGGCGAAACTCCACAATGCGTTTGGCACCGTCATCTGCATCGCTGGCATAGCTGCCCTCAGGCGCATTGAAATGCAGAGGGTCGTAGCCCCAGTTAAAGCAGTCGTTGGCGCGAGTGGTTTTGTCCGATCGCGGATCGCTTTGGCAGTTTTTCTCGGGCACGGTGGCCAAGTCAAAAACGGGCAACAGGTGCAAATCGGTCATGCCCGCATGGGCTAGCGCCTTCAAATGCTTCATGCCTTGCGAGGCAGTTTGTGTGAAGGCCAAATACTTGCCTCGTTGGTCTGCAGGCACCGTCTCATCGTTGATCGAAAAGTCGCGAACATGCAATTCATAAATGACCATGTCCGCTGGATGCTTCACGCTTTGGGGGATGGGATGCGTGTCCCAATTGGCAGGTTTTAATTGGGCGGCATTCAAATCGGCCACATAGCTGCGAAGAGAGTTGGCGCTCAAACTCACAGCATAGGGGTCGTTCACAAGGTTGGTCACCATGCCGACGCCTGGTACAAAAACGTCAACGGCATAACGGTAATAACTGCCTTGCTTGGCTTGGCGCGATTGAACTCGCCAAACCCCTGTGATGTCGTCACGTTTCAGTGCGACATGTGCCAAGGCAGGCGAATTTGCGTCTGCATAAATGCAAGCGCTGACGGCCTGCGCTGTAGGTGCCCACAAACGAAATTCTGTGACCAGTGTCTTGGCTGATGTCGATGGGCTTGAAAATGTCACGCCCAAGAGGCGTTCATTGACTGCTTTGCCAAACAAGTCATCTAAAGCCTTGGCCAATTGCACGCGTGTGGCCATGACAACGTGGCCATTGGCATTTTCTTGCACCAAGACCAATTGGGTGGTGTGAAGTTTTCTAAGCGCAGCATCACTCAAGGCGGGCATGTCTAAGGTCTGAGGGGCACCGACTTTCAAGTCAAACGCCTGATCGGTACCCTTGGGAGCATGACCCACTTCCACTTGCAACTTGCCAGCTGCAGAACTGAGCAGCCGCCAAACTTGACCAGGCTCCATGGTTGCACCCGGCATCAAGATCTGGGAACGGTTTTGCCAAATGGCCAATGCAGGCAATGACAAACTGTTGGCATGAGCTACCAGTGTGCCCAAGGGTGCGTTGCACAAGTTGTTGCCAACTTCAGTCAAGCGTGTTTTTCCCGCAGCCACGCCCATGCCCAACATGTTGATGACAAGGCAGGGCAGTACAGCCCAACGCGAAATGCGAGAGAGGTGAAGCATTAGAAACTCATGCAATGAAAAGAATCAGAATTATCGTAATAAAACTACAAAAAATCATCATGTAATCGATTGAATTAGGGTAAATACCGAATATTGCAAATTTCAATGGCCTCAAAATCTGTAGCTTTTCTACATTTCGGGCTCATTTGGGTGTGCGCATGCTAGATCAAGTTCAGTTGAATACCAAAGAATGCTTTTTTGGCTTTGCCAGGAACGCAAGCGCGCAGGCATTGAGATCCCTGTTGCTCTGTGTGAGTGTTTGCCTTGGTGCATGTGGTGGTGCTTCCGTGATCACCCTTGAAGCAGGTGCCGGCAGTGAAACCCAAGTGCTCGACATGGGGTCAGTGCCCCAAGGCACAACAACGAGTGCTTTGGCGTCCGATTGGTGGCGAGGTGCGTTCATGCAAATTTATGTACGCGCCTATCAAGACAGTGATGGCGATGGCAAAGGCGACCTGAAAGGCTTGATTCAACGCTTGGATTATTTGCAGGGCCTCGGTGTTCAAGGTTTGTGGCTGTTGCCGATCACAGAAAGTTCAGACCGTGACCATGGCTACGCGGTCAAAAATTACCGCTCCATCGAAGCCGATTATGGAACCCTGGCAGACTTTGATTTGTTGCTGTCTGAAGCGCACAAGCGAGGCATGGGTGTGATCCTTGACTTTGTGATCAACCACAGCAGCAACCAGCACCCGTTGTTTCTCAACTCAGCATCTTCCAGCAAGAACACCCAAAGAAATTATTTTGTCTGGCAAAACCCCAAGCCCGCTGGTTGGCAGGTGTATGGGCAAGACCCTTGGTACGCCAGCAATTGGGCCAATGGTTTTTATTTCGCAGGCTTCTCACCGACCATGCCCGATTTCAACTTGCGTTCAAGTGAGGTTGAAACTTTTCACCACGACAATTTGCGATTTTGGCTGAACAAGGGTGTAGACGGTTTTCGCTTTGATGCCGTTGGCAACCTTGTGGAAAATGGGCCCAGTGCTTGGGAAGTTCAAGCAGAAAATCATGTGGTGATGAGCAAGGTTCGCCAAACCATCCAGCAGTACAGCCAACGTTTCATGGTGTGCGAGGCGCCTGCCAATTCAAATGCCTTTGCACAAGCAGACTCGTGTGGCAGTGCGTTTGCGTTTGACTTGTCTGGCTCGGTGGTTGGAGCGGCCAAGGGCGATGCCGCAGCGATTCAAAAATTGGCCGACTATTACAAAACAAGGTCGGCCAATCTGGCCCCCTTTGTCTCTAACCACGACCGTTTTGCGGGCGACCGTTTGTGGAACCAGGTGCAAGGCAATCTGGCGCAATACAAACTGGCTGCAGCCAGCTATTTGTTGCTACCCGGCACGCCCTTCATTTATTACGGTGAAGAAATTGGCATGGCCTCGGCCAGCACCTTGTCTGGCGATGCCGCCCTTCGAACGCCAATGAGTTGGACCACCGATGCCAAAGGGTTTAGCACCGCAACCCCATTCAGAAGCTTATCGGCCAACGTGAGTTCACAGAACGTAGCGCAGCAACTGAGCGACAGCACTTCGCTCTATCAACATTACAAACAATTGTTGGCTTTGAGAAACTCCCACACAGCGCTGCGCAGCGGTACCTATGAAGCCGCATGGGCGCTGCAAAAGACCATGGGTTTTCAGCGTGTGGCCGGTACCGAAAAAATCATGGTGCTGTTCAACTACGACACCCAGGGTAGCACGCTCAATGTGACTAACTTAACGCCTGGTGATGCTTGGGCGCCTTTGATGGGCGCAACGGCCACAGCCACTGTTTCAAGCGCTGGCGTGCTGCAACTGAATTTGCCCGCACAGTCATTGGCTGTTTTCAAGAAAAACTAAAGCACCATATTCAAAATCAAAAATGGCATCTTTCTTCAAACATAGGCGCGCCATGATCTGGCCTCAAATCACTGGCATTGCCCTGTTGCTGGCAGCGCTCATTGCCAGCACACAATTGGCACGCAAGCCGCCAAGTTTGCCAGAGGACTGGCACCACGGTGCTTTCATGGAAATCTTTGTTCGCAGTTACAAAGACAGCAACGGCGATGGCATCGGAGACTTGAAGGGCTTGACGCAGTCGCTCGATCACTTGAAAGACTTGGGCATCAAAGGCATTTGGCTTATGCCCATTACCACCAGTGCCGACAAGGACCATGGCTACGCCACCACCAACTTTCGCGACATCGACCCTGACTATGGCAGCTTGGCCGACTTTGATGAACTGATCAAACAGGCTCACGCCAGAGGCATTGGCGTGATCATGGATTATGTTTTGAATCACAGCGCCAAAGAGCACCCCTACTTTGATGACAGTTTGAAAAATCCGCAAAGCCCTTACCGCGCTTGGTTTGAGTGGCGACAAGTGAAACCGCAAGGCTGGGACATTTGGGGCAAAGACCCCTGGGTGCTGACAAGCAAGGGCAGTTATTTGGCCACCTTTGGCCCTCACATGCCCGACTTCAACATGCGCAACCCCGATGTGGTGAAGTACCACGAAGAGAGCTTGAAGTTTTGGTTAGACCGCGGCATTGATGGTTTTCGTTTGGACGCAGTGCCGCACCTCATTGAGAACAGCTCCAAGGACTGGAACGACCAACCAGAAAGCCGAAAACTCACGGGCCACTTCACACGCCTGATCAAGACTTACCCCAATCGCTATGTGGTTTGTGAAGCCACAGCAGAGCCCAAGGTGTATGCACGCGAAGAGATTTGTGGTGGCGCGTTTGCATTTGGTTTGGAAAATCAAATTGCCAAAGCAGCGCAAGGCGAGACAGAGTCCATTCTAAAAGTCGCGCAGTACTACACGCAAGCGCCCCACAGCTTGGCCAGTTTTGCGTCCAACCACGACCAGTTTGCAGGCAAGCGCTTGTGGGATCAGGTGAATGGCAACGAGCTGCACTACAAATTGGCCGCGGCCACTTACTTGCTGTTGCCGGGTACCCCGTTCATTTATTACGGTGAAGAAATTGGCATGGCGGGCGCCAAAGGTTTAAGCGATGACCCGTTCATCAGGGGCCCCTACAGCTGGCAAGCCAACGAAGAAACGGCAGGCTTCACCACAGGCAAGCCTTACCGAGCTATTTCGGGCAACAACAGCACCCACCATGTGCAAGTGCAAAAGGCAACGCCAAACAGCCTTTGGTCTTTCTACAAAGATTTGCTGGCATTGCGCAATTCTCGCCAGTCGCTTGCCAAGGGAAGCTACGAGTTCGCCAAAGCGCAAGGGCAAACTTTGAGTTACCAACGAAAGGCTGGCTCAGAACACAGTGTGGTTGTGATCAATTATGGTTTGCAGCCAATGCAAATCGAACTTGACGGAATCACAAGCCCATCGAAGTTGAGTGCGGTTTATACCTCAACAGGCATTGCCAGTCTCAAAGGGAATGCGCTGAACGTTCCTGCTCAATCCGTCCATGTGTTTGCAGTGAACAAGTGATGAAAAGTTTGATTTTAAAAACATCGGCGGTTGGCGCCTTCTTGGCTTTGTGTGCTTCGGTGTTTGCACAGAGCTCCACGCAGAGCACCCCCCAAAGCACCCCCCAAAGCACATCCCCCATCAGCAACCTGGCGCAGGGCACCAATGTCACCTGCCAAGCCGCGCCCTCCCAAGTGCCACCTCTTTTTTTGCGCGGCGGCATGAATGGTTGGACGGCGCAAGATGATTTTGAATTTGTGTGGGATTGCAATGCGTTTTATTTGAACGTCAACTTGCAAGGCGAGCATGAATTTAAATTGGCCGATGCCAAATGGCAGGCCGGCAGCAGCTGGGCGATGCCAGATCGGCAATGGCCCAATGTAGCCAACACCATGGCACTGCTGCCCGATAAACCGGGCGGGCCTGCTGCAAAACTCACTTTTTCTGGCGCGCACACCTTGCGTCTCAGTCTCAAAGCCAGTCATGCCCTGCTTGAATTGCTGCCTCAAACCTTTGTCGACCCACGCCAAGTGGCCGTCACAAATCCAATTGCGCAAAGTTTGCATCACGACTCGCGTGATTTGCGCTATCGCAAACCCTTTGGCGCAGTGCCGCAGCATCAAGCCGTGCAATGGTCATTGAAAGCCTTACCCGGTGTTGAGCGTGCCACCTTGGTGCTCGATGTTCGAAACCTAGAGGGCAATCAAGAAATTTTGACCTACCGCAATGTGAAGCGCATCGACATGCAACGCACAAAGTTGCAAGGCCACGAGCTTTTCAAAGCCAGCCACCGTTTCAAAGACAAGGCCATTTATGGTTATTGGTTTGAGGTCCTGATCGGCGGTGTGAAATATGTGTACCACAACAACGCTGAGCCTATTTATTGGACCCAAGAAAAAGGCAGCGGGGGCGTCGGCCAAGTCAGTGCACCCATGGAACATGAGCGGCGCCTCAGGCGTTTTCGAGTGACTGTTTATGACCCTGCATTCAAAGTGCCCACTTGGGCACAAGATGCGGTGTATTACTTTATTTTTCCAGAGCGCTATCGCAATGGCAATGTGGCCAACGACCCCCAAGTGGGCCAGCGCAAGTACCAAAGCCACAACATTGAAGTGCATTCGCGTTGGTTAGACAAACCCTACAAACCTGGCACTGGCGATGGCTCGGACGCGCACTACAACAATGATTTTTTTGGAGGCGACTTAGAAGGCATCATTCAAAAATTGGATGACATTCGCGATTTAGGCGCCAATGCCATTTACATGACGCCCGTGTTCAAAGCGGCCAGCAACCACAAATACGACACCGCTGATTTCCATGAAATAGACCCTGCCTTTGGCAGCAATGCAGACTTCACGCGCCTTACCCAAGAGGCCGCCAAGCGAGGCATCCGAGTCATTCCCGATGCCTCTCTGAACCACGTGGGCGCCGATTCAAGGTACTTCGATCGCTTTGGCAATTTCCAGTCGCAAGACAAAGGTGCTTTCGCCAACAACCGCATTCAAGCAGATTCACCCTATGCCAGTTGGTTCACATTGGATGCCACGCAATCAGACCCCGACAAGCAATTCAAAGGTTGGGTGGGCGTGAGTGATTTGCCAGAACTGAATAAAAATTCGCCAAGCTGGCGGCGCTTTGCTTATGGCGACAAAGACTCGGTCACGCGCAAGTGGTTGCAAATGGGAGCATCGGGTTGGCGCATGGATGTAGCACCTTGGGTGCCCGATGATTTTTGGCGGGAATGGCGCAAAGCCGTGAAGCAAACCCAACCCGATGCCGTGACCATTGCCGAGACATGGTTTGATGCGTCCAAATACTTTTTAGGTGACACCTTCGATGCCACCATGAACTACGTCATGCGCAATGCCATTTTGGATTTTGCCAATGGCAGCGACGCCAGAAAACTGATAGCCAACTTAGAGCACCTGCGTGAGGCCTATCCCCCTCAAGCCTTTCATGCCCTCATGAACTTGTTGTCAAGCCATGATCAAGCGCGGGCTTTGCATGTTTTAGGTGGCCCCCTTGATGCCGCACCCGAGGTCATGCAAAAAGCCAAACAGCGCTTGCAGTTGGCCACACTGGTGCAGATGGCCTTGCCGGGTTCGCCCACCATCTACTACGGCGACGAGGTGGGCATGACGGGCGGTGATGACCCCTACAACCGCATGACCTATCCGTGGGCAGATTTAGGTGGCCAGCCCGATAGGGCTTTGCGAAGTGAATTCAAAGCCTTGCTCCAATTGAGAAAAGACAAGGCGGTTTTGCGCAGAGGGGTGCTCAGTGCCCCCTTGGCCAGCACGTCTAGCAGCGCTGTGCTGGCGCGGCATTGGGGCAAAGACACGGTGCTCATTGCTTTTAACAACAGTGCGCAAACACAAACCTTGACTTTCAAGATACCCAGTGCTTTGAAGGGTCAACAAGGCAAGCTGTGGTGGGGCACTGGCAAGGTGCAAACCAGGGGCCAAGAAATGACAGTGAGCATTGAGCCCTTGAGTGCTTGGATTTGGGGAACAAGTCCTCAAACCAGATAGGCATTGCAAGTAGAGCGTGCCAACAAATCACATGGCTTGTGCAGCGCAGTTCTTGGCAATGTAATCTGCGTGGTCGGGCATGAAGTCAACACACTTGGTGATCACGTTGCGCACACTTTCCAAGTACTCTTGAATGCTGGCCTCTTCTTGCAAGTCGACCAAGGGGTTGTAGCGCGCTGGTTTTAAGTTTTGTCCTTCCATGACTTGCAACCATCCCACCTGCGAGAACAACTCCTCGTTGAATCTGAAGATGCGGCCATGTGTTTGATACAAGGCAATTTTTTCTTGCAGTGAGTCGGGCACTTTCATGTGGGCACAGGCTTTCCAAAACTCTGAGTCAGTGCGTTGGTTAACGTGGTAGTGCAAGATGATGAAGTCGCGAATGCGTTCAAATTGAAAGCGGCTTTGTGCGTTGTACGTGTCAATGTCAAGTTGACTGAAGCCCTGGTCGGGGAAGAAATCAATCAATTGGGCCACAGCTGATTGAATCAAATGAATGCTGGTGGACTCGAGGGGCTCTAGGAAACCGCTTGAGAGTCCAATGGCAATGACGTTTTTGTTCCAAGCCTTTTTGCGCATGCCCGTGTTGAACTTAATCAAGCGTGGATCGGCCAAAGGCTTGCCGTCTAAGTTGGACAGAAGGGTGTTTGCAGCTTCATCTTCGCTGATAAATTGGCTGCAAAACACATGGCCGTTGCCAATGCGATGTTGCAATGGAATGCGCCATTGCCATCCTGCGCGATGCGCTGTAGATCTTGTGTAGGGCAACAATTGGGGCGCCGATTCGCATGGCACCGCCAATGCACGATCGCACGGCAACCAGTGCGTCCAATCTTCATAACCCGTCTTCAAAGTTTCTTCAATCAGAAGACCTCTAAAGCCAGAACAGTCGATGAACAGATCACCTTCAACTCGCTCGCCACTTTGCAAAACGACAGCATCGACGTGACCATCGATAGGACGCTGTGACACTTGCGTAATTTTGCCTTCGGTGCGAACCACGCCGCGCGCCTCACACAGTTTGCGCAAATACTTGGCGTACAAATTGGCGTCAAAATGATAGGCGTATGTAATTTCGCCCAAGGGCGAGTTGGGCACCGACAAATCGGGCCGCATGAATTTGTTGGCCCGCGCTGCAGCGCGCGTGATGGAGTAGCTGCCCAAATCTGCAGCTTTGCCAGCAGCGCGCATTTTGTGCCAATACTGCTCGAAAGGCACAGTCCACAAGTCTTGACCAATGGTGCCAAAACCATGCATGTAACGGTCACCCACCTGCCCCCAATTCACAAACTCAATGGCCAGTTTGTAGGTGCCATAAGTGGCTTTTAGGAATTCGTTTTCATCGATGCCAGCAATTTTGTTAAAGCGCTGAATCATGGGAATGGTGGCCTCGCCCACGCCCACAATGCCAATTTCATCCGACTCCACCAAGCGGATGTTGTACTTCCCGCGCAGCACACTGGCCAAAGCGGTGGCTGTCATCCATCCCGACGTACCGCCGCCCACAATGACAATGTTTTGAATTAAAGGGTTTTGCATCTTCAACACCATGAATGAAAAAAAGGGGAGGACCAGTCCTCCCCTTCACTTTAACTTCTCTCAAATCAGGCGACTTGAGGAAGGTTAAATGACAAGTTCAAATTAGAACTTGTAAGTGGCGCCCATCAAGTAGATCTTGCCGTACTTGACTGTTTCTACGATGTTGTCTGGCGTGTTGCTGTAACGCTGGAACTTCGCATTGCTGGCATTGTTCACTTGGAACAAAACGGACAAGCCTTTGGCTGGGCCTTTTTGGAACTCGTAACCTGCTTGCAAGTCAACCACTGTTTCGCCTTTGATGAAGGTCAACTGGCGGTTGTCTTGGAAGTCGCTGATTTCGCCCAAGAAGTCGGAACGCTGACGACCTGCCACGGCCACTTGGAAGCCACTCTTCTCGTAGTACAAGCGCAAGTTGGTCACATTTTTAGACAAACCAGGCAATGGAATTTTGTCCTTGCCAATGTCATTCGTGCTGAATGCGCTGGTAGGCAAGCTCACATTGCTAGACGTGCTAGACACGTTGGCCATCACACCGAAACCATCCAAAGTGGGCGTCAACATGGAGAATGGAACGTTGACAGCCAACTCAACGCCGCTGATGTCGCCACCTTGACCATTCATCGGACGGGTCAACATGCCCACGGTGGGGTATGTCAGACCAGCAGGTGTGAGGCCTTTGTAGTCAAACGGTGTCGCTGTTTTGAGGATGTAAGTGTCGAGGTTTTTGTAGAAACCAGCGATGCTGACATAACCCTTTTTGCCGAAGTATTTTTCGTATGAAACGTCAAATGACTTTGCGCGGAAAGGCTCCAAACCTGGGTTGCCACCGTCGCCGGTGTACATGCCCTTGCTGGTGTCGTAGCTCATGTTCATGCTTGCGCGCATGTCAGACATGTTGGGGCGAGCCAAAACTTTGGCAACACCCACACGCAACACTTGATCGTTGCCTACATCAAAATTCAGGTTCAAGCTGGGGTTGAAGTCAGTGTAAGTCTTGCCGTTGGCAATCGTGGCTGTTGGGCAAGTTGCAACAGAATTGCAATTTGGAACGTTGATGTTGAAGCCAGTAGAGCTCTGATCGGTGTTCACCAATTGAGCGCCCACATTGCCGCGATAGGGCATGCCCATGAAATTGCCGTCTAAGTCACCTTTGACATAAGAAGTGGTGACTTTTTCATTCACAGACCAGTCTTTGTTCAAGATGGCGCTGTTGACTGTTCTGGCAACGTCATAGATGGTGCCCAAAGAGCCACGGGGGTCCCATGAAACAACTTTAATGCCTGACGTGCCAGCCACATTGATCGCTGTACCAGGTACATCTACCCCTGCAAATGGGTCGGTGCCTTTAAGGAACAGGGTACCTTCAAGCGTCGTACGTACTTTTTTGCGCTCAGAAAAGTTTGCGCCAATTTCAACCGAAGAAATGGGACCGTAGTCAACACTTCTGCGTCCTGAGAATCTGACGTTATCTACTTGATCGGTCACAGTTGGGATGGCTGTGTAACCAGCTTGCGGGAAGCTTGGACCACCGCCCCAGCCGTTGACGTCTGTTAACTTCATCAAACTTCTGTCAGCATAGTTCAGACCAGGTGTGAGAACTGTACTGGCCAAGTTGGTGCCGTTGTAGCCAGTCCATGACAATGTGTCTGTTCTGCCTGTGGTGTTGCCATTGCCAGGCAAGCCAGCAGTGGTCTCATAGCGAGAGCTTTGGCGGAAGACTTTTGACTGTGCAACGTCTGCAGCTGCACGCCATTCGCCAAGCTTCATTTTGGTATTCCAACCAAAAGAATCCAGCGAGTCTTCGCCTGCTTCCATATGGTTGCGAATGACGCCCTTGAACTTATCAATCGTACCGCTGGTTGCAAAGCCGTCTGAGTTGATCACAGCATTTGTCAAAGTGCCAGCGGGGTCATATTTACCTTGGTCACCGGTTGCGCCTTCAATACCCGTTTTCTTAAGACCAAACTTTCCCTTGGAGGAGAAGACATCCAAGACTGTTTCAAAGTCTTTGTTGGGTTTGTACTGAATAACAGCCATCAAACCTTCGCGATCTGATGTGCTTTGTTCAGTGTCTGCGCCAAAGCCGCCAAAAATCTTGACGTTCCTACCTTGGTAAGGAACATCGATATTCCATCCACCCCAAGTGTTGAACTTGAGTTGCTCTGCACCCGCATCTTTCAACTTGGTGAAGCCCAAAGCGATACCCAAAGTGCGGTCTGCAAATTGGTCTACGTAGGAGAATGATTGGCGATCGCCTTTGCCTTCGCCTGCGCCAGAGTCAATGCCTGAACGCTGTGAACGAACGTTGACAGAGAGTGTGCGCTTGTTAAAGTCCAATGGGCGCACTGTGCGCAGATCTATGGTTGAGGCCAGACCTTGGCCAACCAATGAAGCCTCTGGCGTCTTGTGAATCACGATGGAGCCGAGCAATTCTGCGGGGAATTGGTCAAACTCAACGCCACGGCTGTCACCTGTAGAGGCTTGCTCGCGACCGTTCAACAAAGCGCCGTTGAAGTCGGGCGACATGCCGCGAACGCTCACAGATTGCGCACGACCGGTTGACTTGTTACGTTGTGCCGTGACACCAGGCAAACGCGCTACAGATTCAGCCACTGTGGTATCGGGCAACTTACCGATGTCTTCGGCATTCAGTGCCTCAACTATGCCATCGGCATTGCGTTTGGTTGCAATGGCGCTTTCAATGGAGGCCCTGATACCGGTCACGACCACTTCGGTACTGGCTTGCTGAGCATGCGCAGCACCAGCAACGCTGATCAACAAGACTGCGCAGCCAGCCGCTACGGGGCTCACTGCGAATCCGCTTTGTCTCTCCACCTTGCGAGATTTTTGGTTTGTTTGTGTCATTCTTTTGACCTTAAATTGAGAAAATAAATGAGGTGTGCTACCCTTGAGAACTTCATGTAAACGATTGCACAGAGCTATTGTGTAGTAAAACTAGATATCTATTCACTTCGGAAATACCCTATGTGTTGCAGAAAATAAACCGTTTAAAAGTGAATTCTTTTTAATTAATTATTGACCAGTTGAAGTTTTGAAATCTCGATCAAATAGACGAAAATCTTTCTCGTCTGTACCAAAATTACAGCAAAACAGTTCTTTGGGTTCTTTATAGTTCTCTTCCAGCGTTTTTCAGCTTAAACCATGCCCACTCGTTTTCTATTTTTCCCAATTTCATCCCAAGGTTCAATCTCTCAAAAGATGTTGCCTTTAGTTTGTCTCAGTGCCTTGCTGGTTTTTGGGCTTACTTTTGGAGCCAGTGCCCAGGTGGTTGAGCGTACCGAGGTTGCCAAATCATTACAGGCTGCCCAAGAAGCGCTCAAAGCTGGTGAATTTGAAAGCGCCATCGCGATGGCTCAGCAAGGCTTGTCCACACCCGGTATCACGGCGATTGAAAAACCCTTCATTCAACGAACGCTGGCCATTGCAGCTATGCAAGCCAAACAATTTCCTTTGGCTGTGAGCACCCTTGAGGCCCTGCTTCAAGAGTTACCCGAGGATGCACCTCCGGCCCATAAGCTGACCCTCATTGAATCTTTGTTAAGTGCCAGCCAACAAGCAAAAGATTTAGCAAGGGTGGTCAGTTGGGGCCGCACATATTTAAAGTTAGAAGGCAGCAACCCATCAGTGTGGCCTGTGGTCGTTCAAACACTGTCGGTCTTGAATAGACATGAAGAAGTGGTTCAAGAAGTCAAAGAAAAAATCCGTTTGGATGAAGCGGCCAAGCTCAAGACGCCAGAAAGTGACTACCGCCTCATGGCTTTCAGTCAGCGCCAATTGAAAGACGACGAGGCATACAACAATACGCTCAAAACCTTGCTCCAAAAGTATCCAAGTAAGGCCTATTGGTCAGAAATCATTGCGCGCGTGGCGAGAAAAGCCAACTTCAATGCGCGCTTCGATTTAGACCTGTACCGTTTGCTTGAAATAACAGGCAACATGGAAGACACGGTTGAATATGTCGTCATGGCCAACTTGGCACTCAATGCGGGTTTGCCTGCAGAAGCCGCCCGCATCGTAGAGCTTGCCTATGCAGCTGGCAACATGGGTAAAGGCAGCGATGCTGCCAATCATCAAAAGTTGCGTCTCCAAGTTCAACAGCGTCTGAACGAAGATGAAAAAGCTTTACCCGCCATAGAAAAGTCAGCCAAAGACGCCAACACATTGGCCAGTTTGGCCGATGTGTATGCCTCTAAACAAAAATGGAATCAATCGAATGATTTCTACAACAAAGCATTGGCCATGGGCGGCTTAAGGCGTGAGGCAGAAACAAGATTGCACGCGGGTCTCGTGTTGTCCAAAATGGGTCAAAAATTGGAGGCTGTCAAAATGTGGGACAGTGTTCAAGGCGATGCCACCGCAGTCGAATTGGCTCAGTTGTGGAAAATTTGGCAGGCGAACAATTGAATATTCAAAAGTTCTCTGTGGCGCATCTGTGTCAAATCAGGTCTTGAAGCATACATGCTCGACAAACGCAAAATTCAAATGGCCGACATTGCCAAATTGGCAGGCGTATCTACTGCCACTGTTTCCCGCGCCCTCAACGGCAGCGAGGCCATACGTCCCGAAACGCGCGAACGCATTCAAGCGTTAGCGCAAGCGCACCAATACACCGTTCACGCTGGCGCCAAAAATTTGCGTAGCGGGGAAAATCGCACCTTGGGCTTGGTCATTCCCTACCGTGCCCATTTGCCCATGCAACTGACCGACCCCTTCTTTTTGGCCATGATGGGTCAATTGGCTGATGCCATGACAGCAGCCCAATACGATTTGCTTTTGTCGCGTGTTGATGCCGATCACTTGGACGAATGTGCTGCCCTTTACGACTCTGGCCGCGTAGCCGGCATGGTCATGGTCGGTCAGTGGGATCACCACGATCAACTCAATGCCTTGGCGATGCGGCGTGTTCCCTTGGTCGTTTGGGGTGCCATGCTGCCAGATCAGCTGTATTGCAGTGTTGGTAGCGACAATTTCAGCGGAGGCTTTCAAGCGACTTCCCATTTGATCCACAAAGGCTGTCGTCAAATCGCATTTTTAGGTGACTTTAAATCTGGTGAAGCCAAGTTTCGCTTTGATGGCTATTGCCAAGCCCTTCAAACAAATTCCTTGGCACTGCGTCCAGAGTTGTACATTCAATCTCCCTATACCCCCTTAGAAGCGCAGCAAGCCATGCATGCGTTTTGTGACAAAGGCATTCAGATTGATGGTTTGTTTGCAGCCAGTGATTTGATCGCCATCAATGCTATGGGCGTGCTCAACGCGCGGGGCTTGAAAGTGCCCGACGACATTGCTGTCATTGGTTATGACGACGTCGATGCATCGCGTCACAGCTTCCCACCTCTAAGCACAATACGGCAACCTTTGGATATTGCAGCAAAAGCTCTTTTAGAGTCACTTCAAGAAGTGATGCGGGGTGGCCAACCTGCCTCGCGCCAGTTGGGCAGCGAGTTGGTGGTCCGGGAATCAGCTTAGTCTTTTGGGTTGGCCGCAGAAGCCGCCGCTTTAAGCGCAAATTCTGCACGCAATGCGCGCAACTTCTCACGCGGATCTTCTTTGATGGTGTTTTTGTCGAGCGCCATTTCTTGAATAAACCGGCTCGGCAGGGCAGCGATGGTTTCCCGGCCTTTTTTGCGGCGCCGAGTCCAGCTCACAGCCAAAGTTCTTTGTGCGCGTGTAATGCCCACATACATCAAGCGCCGCTCTTCTTGAAGCCTTGACAGCTGGCCCTCTGCATGCAATGTAGCGTCGACTGACTCTTTGTTGTCCTCGTCCATTTTGAATGGCAGCAAACCTTCGTTCACGCCAACGAGCATCACATGTGGCCATTCCAATCCTTTGGCGGCATGCAGCGTCGACAAGGTCACCACATTGGGGTCTTGTTCGCGTTCATTCAAGGTGGACAACAAAGAAATGGTTTGCGCCACTTCCAGCAAGGATTTGGTTTCAGAGGCCATGCTCACCCCTGCGGCATCGTCGATAGTCCCGCCGCAACGCCCCGACATCCAATCGACAAATTCCAGCACGTTGGTCCAACGCGCTGCGGCCACTTTCTCGTTGTCTTCACCGTCGTACAAATGTTTTTCGTAACCAATTTCTTTAAGCCACAGCAACAAAAAAGCTTTGGCATCCTCGGCGCCATGGGTACGTTTGGCGCGGTATTCCAAGTCATTCATGTAGCGGCCAAACTCATGCAAGCTGCCCACCGCACGGGCTGACAAACGGCTGCCCAAGCTGTTGGAAAACAAAGCCTCAAACAAGCTTAGTTTGTATTGGCTGGCCAGCGTGCCCAGGCCTGCCAATGTTTGGTGTCCAATACCGCGCTTGGGGCTGGTCACGGCGCGCAAGAAAGCGGGGTCATCGTTGTTGTTGACCCACAAGCGAAACCAAGCGCACAAGTCTTTGATTTCTGCGCGGTCAAAAAAACTTTGACCGCCCGACACCTTGTAAGGAATTTGCGCACGCCGCAGAGCTTTTTCAAACGGCTTGGCCATGTGATTGGCGCGGTACAAAACGGCAAATTCTTTGTAGTCTCGGTATTGAATGCCGCCCGCTGTAGTGGCCGTACCTGCGCGCAAAGATTGAATGCGTGCAACCACCCGATCGGCTTCATGCTCTTCGTGATCGGCATCGATCACACGCACCGGTTCGCCCTCTCCCAGTTCAGAGAAAAGCGTTTTGGGGTAGAGCTTGGGGTTGGGCTCAATCACGTTGTTGGCTGCGCGCAAGATGGCACTGGTGGAGCGATAGTTTTGCTCTAACTTCACCACTTTCAATTGCGGAAAATCTTGCGGCAGCCGTTTCAAGTTGTCTAAGGTGGCGCCGCGCCAGCCGTAAATCGATTGGTCATCGTCGCCCACAGCGGTGAAGCGCGCGCGCTCGCCCACCAAGTGTTTTAGTACTTCGTATTGGGTGGCATTGGTGTCTTGGTATTCATCGACCAAGACATGGCCCATGGCGGCTTGCCAGCGTTCGCGCACTTCAGGAAACTGCCCCAAGAGCTTCAAAGGCAAACCAATCAGGTCGTCAAAATCGACGCTTTGATACGCGCTCAGCCGCTCTTCGTAGCGGCCCATGATGCGCGCGGCCACCCGCTCGTTTTCATTCTTGGCCGCAAGCTCAGCTTGGGCGCCCGTCAGGCCTGCATTTTTCCAAGCGCTGATGGTCCATTGCCATTGGCGTGCGGTGTTGGCATCGGTGGTGCCGCCGCAGTCTTTCAAAATGCTCACCACATCGTCGGCATCCAAAATACTGAACTGCGGCTTCAAGCCCAGCACATGGCCATCTTGTCGCATGATGCGCACACCCAAGGCATGAAAGGTGCAAATCATGACCTCTTGCGCGCCTTTGCCAATGAGCTTGCGCGCACGTTCGCGCATTTCACTGGCGGCTTTGTTGGTGAATGTGATGGCCGCAATGCGCTGCGGCGCTAGCCCTAGTTCTATGAGCCGTGCAATTTTTTGTGTGATCACGCGCGTCTTGCCCGAGCCCGCGCCCGCCAACACAAGGCAAGGGCCTTTGACGTAATTGACGGCTTCTAATTGAGCCGGATTCAAACCAGTGGTGGGGGTCGACATGCGTAAAAATGGAGAAGGCCAAATCAAATGCCCAAATGCGCATTCGGCCAACCGATCGATCATAGCGGGCAATTGAGGCGCCAATTACAAGGCACAATGTGAACCATGCTTGATGTTTTGCGCGTCACCTTTCCCTTCTTTGCATTGGTCCTTTGCGGCTACTGGGCGGCGCGCCGACAAATGTTGCCCTTTGAGGCCATTCCAGGGCTCAACGGCTTTGTGCTGTTCTTTGCCTTGCCTTGCATGCTGTTTCGTTTTGGTGCCAACACACCCATTGCGCAGCTGCTCGATGCCGGCGCTTTCTTCATGTACTTGTTTTGCGCCTTGGTCATGGTGGCCTTCGTGGTGGCCATCTCATTGAACAAGCGATTTGGTTGGAACGATGCCGCATTTGGTGCTTTGGTGGGCGCATTTCCCAACACCGGTTTCATGGGCGTGCCTTTGCTGGTGGCCTTGCTGGGCTCTGCCGCTGCGGGGCCTGCCATTGTCACCATCGTCATCGACATGGTCATCACCACCTCCTTGTGCATTGCCCTGTCGCGTTTAGATGGCGCAGGCCAACAAGGCGTGAGTCAAGCGGCTAAAAACGCATTGCTGGGCGTGGTCAAAAATCCGATGCCTTGGGCCATTTTGTTGGGTACTGTGTTTTCTGCATTTCAAATTGACTTGCCTGGCCCGGTCGACAAAACCGTGGCCTTGCTGGGCGATGCTGCGTCGCCAGTGGCGCTGTTCACCATTGGTGCGGTGTTGGCACGCTCACAAAAAATTGCGCACCATGCGCAGCACGGACCCCTAACTTGGCAAGACTATGTGCCTGTGGCACTGATCAAATTGTTATTGCACCCGGTCTTGGTGTTGGTTGTGGGCTTGGCCGCCATTTCAATGGGTGTGCCCATCGATGCGTTTGCGCTCAAAGTCATGGTGTTGGTGGCTGCCTTGCCCAGTGCCAGCAATGTGGCCATGCTGTCTGAGCGCTTTGGTGCCGACAATGGCCGCATTGCCCGAATTATTTTGGTCTCAACGGCTGCCGCATTTCTCACCTTCTCGGGTGCGGTGGCCTTGCTCCAATAAAGACTTTAAATGGCCAGTGGATCGACATCCACCAACCAGCGAATCAAGCCCTTGTGTTCTGGCAAAGAGCGCGATGCGTGCAATTGCTCTAGCAACAATTCAAGCACCCTGTGAAGCGCTTTTCGAGAGGGGCTTTCAATCAGCATTTGAGCGCGCTCCACATTGGCCACGCGCTGAATACTCATGGGCACGGCCGGATACACACTCACTTCGGCCAATGCCGCAGCATCGTTGGCACTGATGTTGTGCGCAGATTGCAACTGCGCATTGGCATGATTTAAAAATGCTTGTGCCACTGACTGCATGCGGGCATCACTTCGAATCAAAGCTTGGAACGTGCTGGGCGGCAGCCCTGCTTCCAAACGCTCCTTCAATTGTTGTTCTGCAAAGGCAGGGTAGTCGTGTTTTTTAAGCGCTTCAAACAAGGGGTGAGACGGGTGAAAAGTTTGCACCCACATTTCACTGCTGGCACTTTGTGCGGCATCACGACCTGCGCGCCCGCCCGCTTGCATGAGCAAGGCAAACAAGCGCTCTGGCGCCCTGAAGTCGCTAGAGAACAAAGCACCATCCGGATTGACCGCGGCCACCAAAGTGATGCGCCGAAAGTCGTGCCCTTTGGCAATCATTTGCGTACCCACCAGCACATCCACTTCGCCGCTGTGCACCCCTGCCAGCTGAGCTTCTAGCGAGCCTTTTAATTTGGTGCTGTCTGCATCGATGCGCATCACCTTCACGGGCTGGCCATCAGGCCGCTTCACATCGACCAACAGCTCGGCCAAGTGTTCTTCAAGTTGCTCGGTGCCGCGTCCCATGGGGGCAATGTCGGCATTGCCGCACGCGGGGCAGACGCGGGGCACCCGTTCGGTGAAGCCGCAGTGGTGGCAGCGCAGAGTGCGGTCAATTTTGTGAAACACCCGAAACGCACTGCAATGCGAACATTCACTTTTCCAGTCGCAATCTGCGCAATGCAGCACAGGGGCATAGCCGCGCCGGTTAAGCAGCAGCATGCTTTGCTCGCCCTTGGCCACACGCTCTTGAATGGCGGCCATCAAAGGGGCTGACAAAACTGTTTTGCGCGGCTGATGGTTCATGTCAACCCGGCGTACAAAAGGCAGCTGACCCGCCCCAATGCGCGCAGGCATGGGCAAGCGCACATAGCGGCCGCCTTCTGCCGCGGGCCTGCTGTGATGCCAGCTTTCTAAAGAGGGGGTGGCCGAACCCAAAATCACTTTCGCGCCTTCAAGGCGCGCTCGGTAAATGGCCAAATCTCGAGCGGAGTAACGCGCACCTTCTTGCTGTTTGTAACTGGCATCGTGCTCTTCATCCACCACAATCCATTTCAGGTGGGGCATGGAGGCAAAGATGGCCATCCGCGTGCCCAACACAATTCGGGCACTGCCTTGGTGGGCTGCCAACCAGCTCTTCAATCTTTGGGGGCCAGTCATGCCGCTGTGCATCGAGACCACACCTTCATCGCCAAATCTGGCTTTCACGCGCGCTTCCAGTTGCGGCGTGAGGTTGATCTCGGGCACCATCATGAGGGCTTGCCCTTTGGGGTTGTCCGCCAAGCACCTGGCCACCGCTTGCAGGTAGACCTCTGTTTTGCCGCTGCCTGTGGCGCCGTGCAGCAGGAAGGGACCGGTTGCCGCCGCCATTTGAGCCAACACTTCAGATTGCTGAGCCGACAAAGGCCAAGGAGACTGAAGTGCGGCAGCCAAGCTTTCAGTGCTTGCGGGCTGTTTTTTCAAGCGCCTTGCCATTTGCACCGGCGTGAGGTCTCTGAGTTGCGGCGGCAAGGCGGCCATGGCCACTTCGCCCAATGCACGTTGGTAGTACTGAGCGCTGAACTGAACCAACTGTCGCCAGTTGGCACTCAAGGGCTCGATGCCATCCAACACCGCTGTGACTTGACGCAAAGTGTGCGTGCTCAGACTGGCGGGGGGGCTGGTGTGAACGCCCCACACCACGCCCAACACTTCTCTGCTGCCAAATGGCACTCTGACCAATTGACCTTCCAATGCGGGCAATTCGGTGACATAGGTCAGCAAACCGCCCACTTGACTGTGTGCGGGCGCTGAAACTGCAATGTCAAGCCACTTTTGCATGCAAAACCCTGTGCGCAACCCTTAACGCAAGGGCAACACTGCATTCTGTCATTTTCTTGCTCATAAATATTCTTGAAATATCGGGTAAGTTGTTGTTTTTCAAGGTCTTTAAAGACAGTCCCAATAAACTGTGGATAACTTTGTTGAAAACTCAGTCTGATGACCCGCAAACCCTTGAAAAATAAGGCTTTGCTTGGATTGCTCGCGAACTGAGCAAATTCATTAAACCTATTTAAAACAACAACTTACGATACATCGGGTGTTGCGTCTCAGCTTGTAATTGAGATGAGAATTTTAAATTCCATGAAAAGAAGTTTTGTGCATAAGTCAATAGAAAAAACCCAAATATTTAAATATTTTTGGGTCTTTTTGGACCAGAAGTGCGCTAGAGAAAGCGCGGCGCCTATTCAGCACAATCTCGGCACAAGTTCAGCACAAGTTCAGCGTCTCAGCAGTTTGGAGTGGGCATGAACCGCCTCCACCAAGGCCGACACATGCTCGGGGGGTGTGAATTGGCTAATGCCGTGTCCCAAGTTGAAGATGTGGGTTGGCCCCGTGGTGTTTTTGTCGGTGTGCGGTTTGCCAAAACTGTCTAGCACCCGAACCACTTCTTTTTGAATTTGCGCAGGCGGCGCAAACAACACATTGGGATCGATGTTGCCCTGTAGTGCTTTGCCCGGGCCATTCACGGCGCCACCCACCATTTGGCGGGCTCGGCCCAAGTTCATGGTCCAGTCAAGGCCCAAAACTTCACAGTCCAATGAGCCCATTTGGTCGAGCCACAAGCCACCACCCTTGGTAAACACAATGCGCGGAATGGTCACGCCTTGGTGTTCTTTCTTCACCAGCGCCAAAACTTGGGCGGTGTAGGCCAAGCTGAACTCTTGGAAGGCGGCATCGGCCAAAACGCCGCCCCAGCTGTCAAAAATCATCACGGCCTGAGCCCCGGCTTCAATTTGAGTATTCAAATAAAGCGCCACAGCTTGTGCGTTGACTTCCAAAATGCGGTGCATCAAATCGGGTCGGCTGTAGAGCATCGATTTGACCAAGCGGTAATCGTCAGAGCCTTTGCCCTCCACCATGTAGCAGGCCAAGGTCCAGGGGCTGCCCGAAAAGCCAATCAAGGGCACGCGGCCATTCAAGGCTTTGCGAATGGAGGTGACCGCATCAAAGACATAGCGCAACTTGGCCATGTCAGGCACTTGCAGCTCGGCCACGGCAGCTTCATCGCGCACAGATTTGGCAAAACGAGGACCCTCGCCCAATGCAAAGCTCAAGCCCAGGCCCATGGCGTCAGGCACGGTCAGGATGTCGCTGAACAAAATGGCCGCATCCAAGGGGTAGCGTTCTAGGGGTTGAAGCGTCACTTCGGTGGCAAAGTCAACGTTGGTGGCCAAGCCCATGAAGCTGCCCGCTTTGGCGCGC
>JAJTGB010000104.1 GCA_021298995.1 Comamonadaceae bacterium
CTCGGTTTGACCGCCTCCAAATGGCACTACCGTAAGGCCTAATTTTTCTGCGCCGTAGTGCGCGCCCAAACCACCCGTGAACAAGCCATAGCCATAACTCACGTGCACCATGTCGCCGGCTTGCGCACCGCCGGCTCGAATACTGCGCGCCACCACCGTAGCCCAAGTGTCAATGTCGCGCTGGGTATAACCCACCACGGTTGGCTTGCCGGTGGTACCGCTGGAGGCATGAATGCGCGAGCAGCCCGAGCGAGGCACGGCAAACATGCCATAGGGATAGCTGTCGCGCAAATCGGCTTTGGTGGTGAACGGAAACTTGGCCAAATCGGCCAATGATTTGCAATCACTTGGGTGTACACCCGCTGCATCAAACTTGCGTTTGTAAACCGGTGAGTTGTCGTAGGCGTGTTGCAGCGTGGCCTTCAAGCGCTTGAGTTGCAAGGCGCGAAGTTCATCGGTGCTGGCTTTTTCTATGGGTTCTAAAGGCAAACGTGAGGGGGTGCTCATCAAAAATTCTCCGTCGAGTTTCTGCGATTCAAATTATTCAGGGATGACAGTGCCTTGAATCTGCGCACTCTTGCCTCTGAACATGGCAATCACTTCACCCTTTTGGTTGGTCACTTTCATGTCGTAAATACCGTGGCGGCCACTCAAGGCTTGCTCTTGTCCAACACAAGTCAATACATCACCCAGCTGGCCAGGCTTTAAAAATTCAATGCTGCAGCCTGCTGCCACCGCCACCTTGTTGTAGCTGTTGCACGCAAACGCAAAGGTAGAGTCGGCCAGCGTAAAAATAAAACCGCCATGACAAATTTTGTGACCATTCAAATGCATCTCTTTTACCGTCATTTGAATCACTGCGCGGCCAGGTTCACATGAAATGAGTTGCATGCCCATGGTGTCTTTGCTGGCAGTGTCCACGGCAAACATCGACTCACCCACTTGCTTGGCCAAATCAATGGCAGCTTGGGAAGGTGTGGCGAGATGGGGATGGGTGGTACTCATGTTCATTCCCCTTTGAAATGGGCAGGCCGTTTTTCCAAGAAAGCTTTCACACCTTCAAAGTAATCGTGCGATTGACCCAGTGCCGATTGGGCATCGCGCTCTTGGTCGAGTTGCTCGGACAAACTGCGTGTGTGAGCCCCCGCCATGAGTTTGCGCGTGGCCACCAATGCCTTGGTAGGCATGACAGCCAATTTGTCGGCCATGCTCAATGAGGCAGCCACCGCGTCGTCGGCCACATCCCAAATCATGCCCCACGCCTTGGCTTGCTCGGCCATCAATTTGTCGCCTGTCATGGCCAGTGCCAAGGCACGCGGCAAACCCAAACGCTCAACCAACAACCAACTGCTGCCTGCATCTGGAATGAGGCCAATTTTGCTAAAGGCTTGAATAAAACTGGCTTGAGGTGAAGCGATGACAATGTCGCAAGCCATGGCAATGGAGGCACCCGCGCCAGCGGCCACACCGTTGACGGCGGCCACCACCGGCATGCGCAAAGCTTGAATGCGGCGAGTGGTTGGATTGAAGGCTTGGTCGATGATGGGGCCAGGGTCTGCACGCTTGACCGCATCGGGGCCAGGTGTGAAATCAAACTCCGACAAATCGGCACCGGCACAAAAACCTCTGCCAGCCCCGGTCAACACCATGGCTCTCATTTGCGGATCGGCTTCGGCTTGGTCAAACGCTGCCCACAAATCGTGGTGCATTTGGCGCGTGAAGCTGTTCAAGGCTTGGGGGCGGTTCAATGTGACCAAGGCCACGGCGCCGCGTTTTTCAAAGGTCACTGACAAAGTGTGTTCTTGGGTCATGGTCGAAGCCTAAAGATTCGCGAAAAATGAAAATGTACCATTAACCGACCGATCGGTTGGCTAATATTTTCCCTTGATTCAAGCCCCTTTGGCATCCCGTTATAGTCAAGGGTTGTGGCGTTTAGCACCTGTTAGGAGAATCCTTTTGTCTTACGAAAACATTGAAGTCCGCGTTGAAGGCGGCAAAGTTGGCATTGTCACTCTCAATCGCCCCAAGGCCTTGAACGCTTTGAACGGCCCCCTGATGGATGAGCTGGGCACTGCCCTCAAGGCCTTCGACACCGATCAAGCCATCGGTTGCATCATTGTGACTGGCAGCGAGAAAGCCTTTGCAGCCGGAGCCGACATTTCGGCCATGGCCAAGCACAACTTCAACGATGTCTACAAAGAAGATTTCATCACGCGCAACTGGGAAACCATTCGCAGCATTCGCAAGCCCGTGATTGCAGCAGTGAGCGGCTTTGCCTTGGGCGGTGGTTGCGAGTTGGCCATGATGTGCGACTTTATCATTGCCGCAGAAAACGCGAAGTTTGGCCAACCTGAAATCAAACTGGGCATCATTCCTGGTGCTGGCGGCACACAGCGATTGCCGCGCGCCGTAGGCAAATCAAAGGCCATGGACTTGGCCTTAACAGCCCGCATGATGGACGCGCAAGAAGCAGAGCGCGCAGGCCTGGTGAGCCGCGTGGTGCCTACCGATAAATTGATGGACGAAGCCTTAGGCGCTGCCCTGGTCATTTGCGGCATGGGCCAATTGGCCGTCATGGCTGCCAAGGAATGCGTGAACCGCGCCTTTGAAAGCGGCCTGAGCGATGGCGTGATGTTTGAGCGCCGCTTGTTCCATTCGATGTTTGCAACTGAAGACCAAAAAGAAGGCATGGACGCATTTTTGAACAAGCGCACACCTCAATTCGTAAACCGTTAAGCCGTACCACTCGTTGCAAAACACACTCACCACAGCGCCCATCGTTCCGACGATTTGGCGCTTGACCCTCCCAAACCTTTTGGCCATGACCGCCGGTACGCTGGTGAGCATTGCTGAGACTTGGTATGTGGGGTACTTGGGAACCATGTCATTGGCCGGCATTGCCTTGGTTTTTCCATGCATCATGCTTCAACAAATGTTGTCGGCCGGATCTATGGGGGGCGGCATTTCCTCGGCTGTGAGCCGAGCACTGGGTGCCAAGGACCTGGACAAAGCCAACGCATTGGTGCTGCATGCCACCCTGATCTGCCTGGGCATAGGCTTGTTCTTCACTCTCCTTTTTATTGTTTGGGGTGAACCTATTTTTCGCTTGCTAGGTGGTCAGGGCGAAGCACTGGTGCAATCTTTGGCCTATGCGAATGTGGCATTTTGGGGCGCCGCGAGTATTTGGCTGACCAACGGTTTTGCTTCTGTCATTCGCGGATCTGGCAACATGAAAACACCCTCCTTGGTGTTGTTAATAGCTTGTGTGGCACAAGTGACCTTGAGCGGTGTTTTGGGTTTGGGTTGGGGGCCTATTCCGAGTTTCGGCATGGCGGGCATTGCCATGGGATATGTCATTGCGTTTACCGCAAGTACCCTGTATTTGTTTGCCTATTTGCGCTCTTCTCGCAGCATGCTGCGCTTGAGCTTCAAGAGCCCATTGTCCAAACCTTTGTTCATGGACATTCTCAAAGTGGGCGCCATGTCGAGTTTGACTTCTTTGCAAACTGTGGCCACCATTTTGATTTTGACGCGGCTCATTTCAAGCTTTGGGCCCGAAGCCTTGGCTGGCTATGGCATTGGCACACGTCTGGAGTTTTTGTTGGTGCCCATGACCTTTGCATTTGGTGTGGCCTGTGTACCCATGGTGGGCATGGCTCTGGGTGCGCAACTTTTTGAGCGTGCCAAAAAAGTAGCCTGGGCTGGCTCGCTCATGTCTGCAGCATTGATAGGCGGTATCGGTGTGCTTGTCACTGTTTGGCCTGGCGTATGGTCTGAAATGTTCACGAGCAACACCACCGTTTTGTTCCATGCCCGTCAGTATTTTCAATGGGTTGGGCCTTGTTACTGTTTCTTTGCCATTGGTCTGTGCCTGTACTTTGCATCTCAAGGCGCAGGCAAGCTTTTGGGGCCTGTATTGGCCGGTACCTTCAGGCTGGTTGTGGTGGCTGTTGGTGGCTACTGGCTCATCCAAAACAATGGCAGCATAGAACAGATGTTCATGCTCATTGCAGCAGGCATGGTGAGCTTTGGTTTGCTCACAGCAGTGGCGGTTTGGAAAGTCAGCTGGGTGCGGTGAATTGAAGCAGCGTCTGGCTGCTTCAGGCCTTTTGAATTTGAAAGACAGGGCGCCGCTCTCCCACTTGAGCACCTTTGATGTTTTGAATTGGCTGCGAACGCCAAGACCCTAAAGCTTCACGCTGCTGAGCATCCAACCACCCCAACTGATCTAGCGCTTCAATGGTGGCCGCAAACAACGCCACTTTGTTGCCATCGGCAATCTTCAAAGCCAGCGCTTGGCCTCTTGAACGACTGGCCACCACTTGCACGCCGTCAGCGCCCACCTTGGTCACCCAATCGCCACGCCCTGCGCGCATGAGGTCTGCATCGTTGCGTCCAGTACCTGACACAAGTTCGGGATGCGCCGTCATGGCTTCGCCCAACATTTTCAAACTGTTGCCATACTTTGAATCAGACTCCGGAGTGGCCAAGCGGGCATAAGCCCTGGCCAAGCTGGAAAGTGGCATGGCAAAGTTGGGCGCAGAGCAACCGTCTACGCCCCAAGCCATGTCCTTGGACTCCATACCCGCCACATCAGCCACTGCTTTTCTAACGGCCTGCTGCATTGGGTGGTCTAAGTCGGTGTAGGTTTCAGTGGGCAAGGCATGCAATGCGCAGTATGCTAAAAAACCACTGTGCTTGCCGCTGCAGTTGTGGTGCCGCTCATCGTACTGGAAGCCATCGGGCAAGGGCTTGTCGTTGAAGCTAAATCGATATGGCACATGGCAGCCGCAACGCAGCTGTTGGTAGGTGGTGCCGCTCTTTTGAAGGATGGACGAGACCTGTTCCACATGCATGTCTTCACCGTTGTGACTGGCACACATGAGCGCCAGCTCTTGCGAAGTCAAAGCAAAATGTTGGGCACCCCCACTTTGCATGAGGGGCAATGCTTGAAGCGCTTTCAGGGTTGAGCGTGTGAAGCAAAGCCAATGAGGATTGCCAGCAAAAGCGATCAATTTGCCATTGGCGTCTGTCACGGCCAAAGCCCCCATGTGCAGGCACTCTGAGATGCCGTTGCGAGTGAGCTCAATCATGGGAGCGAAGTTCATAGTGCCTTTGTCACACACCTAAAGCCGATATAGCCCACTCGGGTGTCTTTGGGTTTGGTGGCCAAGTCATCTGCCACCTGCCGACTGGCGTCGTACCACCACGAAGCCCCGCGGGTGACTCTCTCGTCACCACTGCCTGTGTCAACCCATTCCCAGACATTGCCGCCCATGTCATACAAACCATTCACCCCTGGGCGCGTTGTCATAACGGGCACATGGCCTGTTCCGCGCCACAGTGAACCCGCGGGTGCAGTGCCCTTTAAAGAGGTGCAGCCTTCAAGGCAATGACTTTGGCGCGCGCTGTCACCGTTTGGATAACGGTAACGTTTGCCTGAAACAAAACCGTCAGGAGCTGGCGATCTTTGTTCAACATACGCGGCATTGACCCACTCGGTGTCCCGTGGCAAGCGCTTGCCTTCGTGTTGACAAATTTTTTGAGCCTCATCAAATGTGAGATGAACTGCGGGTTCATTGTCTTGCGCTGGAACGCCGAATGGCGCTCGCCAAGTCCAGCCTTTTTTAAGAACAAAGCCCGACTCATAAATAAAGCCACCGCCTTCTTTTTCAGCGCGGCTGACAAAACCCGTGCTTTGCGCATAACGCTTGACCTGCGCCACGCTAACCTCGTGGGCGTCCCACAGCAAGCCATGCACTTTGAGTTGGGTGCCAATTGGCAAATTAGCTTGGGTTTGGGCAAGCGCCGACGCAGCCACATTGAAACCCAAACAGAGCCCAAACAGGTTCACAAGCAGTGAGATTCTGCTGATGCAACTTGGCATTTTTAAATTAGAGCTTGCGGGCAACCCAAAATGTGGCGCCCTCTGCGCCATACTGCTCAGAGTGTTCTACGCCGCGCGCAATGAAGAAACCTTGACCTGCTTGGTAAGTCTGTACGCCTGAATCAAAAGTTAACTCCACTTGACCTGCAGAGAGCTGAACCTTGACGTCAAAGGGGTGCGTGTGCTTGCCAACCGCAAGGTTGGGCGCCCACTCTTTTTGAACAACCTCGTCAAAGCCGTCTTCCATGGCTTGTGCAGTGAATTCCGTCAAATTGGCATGTGAGTTCATCATTGAAAACAGATTGACTGTCGGTAGATTTAAAAGATAGATCCTACCCAATAGTTTATTTTCTGTCTTTTGATCTGGAAAATGGGTGGCGTAAACCAAAACCCTAGCTCAGACGTTAAAGTGTCATTCACAGGAGACCGCCATGAAAAAACTGCTTGTTTTAATGCTTTTAGCCTTCAGTGCATCTGCCATGGCTCAGCACCACAGTCACGGCTCGGGTTTTAGACATGGCCACGGCTTCAAGCATGGCCACAGTTGGCACGGTGGGCATGGCGGGCATGGCCATTGGGCGCGTGGTCACTCGGGAGCTTGGAATTGGGCGGTTCCTGCAGCCATTGGTGGTTTGCTCATTTATGAAGCTACAAGGCAACCCATCATTGTTCAGCCCAATCCGGTGGTCATTCAGCAGCAATATGTGCCCTTGGCTCAAGACAACCCTACTTGCACCCCCTGGACCGAAGTGCAAAGTTCAGACGGCACGATCACCAGAACTCGCACCTGCACGCAATAAACAAATTTTGAATCTGCCCTGAAACAGGTCCTTCAAGGACGCCGTCCTTCAACCCTCACAACGGAGGGTTGAATATCAACCATGCCATAAGGCCCCGTCACTTCGCCCGTTAGCACATTGCCGTTCACAAGAACTTTGACAGCCTTCACCAGACCATCGGCATTGATAAAACTGAAATGAAGCGTAGCCCCATCCATGCGGGCACCCATGACATTCTGCGTTTTGCCTTGGAGGGTCAAAGTTCCAGCCACTCGCTGAAAAGCTTGGTCTATGTTCAGTGTGGCCAAACTTTTTTCATCCAGCCCCGACAAACGCCAAGCACCGGCCACTCTGGCTGGCACTGTCCAAAAGTAACCTGTAGCGTTGCTCGCGGTAATGACCTCATCGGGTTCCCAATCAGCCATTGAAAAGTTGTGTGAAAGCACACGCGTGCCAGGTTTCATGGCCAAAATGGTGGGGCGAAGCTGTGCGTTCAACTCTTCCAACAAATACATGGTCACCACTGTGGCTTTGGAAAAATCTTCTTTGAAGATGTCGCCTTGCACAATGCGCACGCGATCGGCCACACCGGCCCTTTGTGCATTGCGCTGCGCGAGGGCTGCCAAATCTTTGTTGTACTCAATGCCCCAAGCTCGGGCGCCAAAAAGTTTGGCAGCCGCAATGGGAATCTTGCCATCACCGGCGCCTAAATCTACCAATTCATCTTGTGGGCCCACTTTGGCAGCCTGCAACATTTTCACAATGAGGTCATCTCCCGTGGGCAACCACATGACATCCTTGCCCATCTGACCGCGCTTGGGCGCATAAGTTTCGGGCTGCGTCACACTGCATGCTTGAAGAAAGAAAACAACGCACAAAA
>JAJTGB010000105.1 GCA_021298995.1 Comamonadaceae bacterium
GAAGCGATGCGGAACAACAATGCGTATCCAATTTGACCAGCGGCTCCTGTGACGGCGACGCGAACGGGCTTTTTGCTCATGGTGTGAACTCCAGATAGTGATAAGAAAACGGACTTCGCCGACCCCATCTTGGCATTCACTGCCAACCGGGTCATCTGGAGTTTCCAGACGGGTACGCCATGCAAAGTGCGTACGGGCAAACAGCTTTCGAGTGTACCCGCGAAAACCTTGAAAAGTCAATTTGTCTTATGTCTTATATAAGATATCATTGCTCCAATTTTTGAGCAAGCCCTTTTGCAGGGCAATTGACATGACCTCTCAAGTTTTCTCTGTTGATGCCTCCGGATTGACTGACGCCACCTCTGCTGCGCCAGCCTTCAGCCCGCTCTATCAGCAAATTAAGGGTCTGATTCTTCAAAGCCTTCAATCTGGCGAGTGGAAGCCCGGAGAAGGCATACCCAGCGAGATGGAATTGGCCGCTCGTTACCGGGTCAGTCAGGGCACCGTGCGCAAGGCCATCGACGAACTGGCCAGTGGCAATCTCCTTATTCGCAGGCAGGGCAAAGGCACTTTCGTCGCCACCCATGCCGAGCAACAAGTGCAATACCGTTTTCTCAAGCTCATGCCAGACTTGGGCAATCCCAAAAGCGAAGGCCCCGCCCAAAGGAAAATCATTGACTGCAAGCGCCTCAGGGCCAATGCCGAAATCAGCCGTGCATTGGCCATCCGAAACGGTGATGCGGTCCTTCAAGTCAGTCGGGTCTTGTCATTTGCCGGCTCTCCCACCATTTTGGAACATCTGTGGTTGCCTGGCGCGCCATTTAAAGGCCTTACCGCAGAACGGCTGAGTGAATACGACGGCCCCATGTATGCTTTGTTTGAAACAGAATTTGGTGTTCGCATGGTTCGAGCAGAAGAAAAAATCAAAGCTGTGGTGCCAGACGCTGCGCAATGCAAATTGTTAGAGATCAAATCTCATACCCCGCTTTTGAGCGTCGAACGCACAGCCTTCACCTACAACGACACCCCGATGGAATTGCGCAGAGGTTTTTATGTGACAGACACCCACCACTATCACAATGTATTGAATTGACGCCAAGGCGACTTTTGAAAAATCTTCATGAAACCCTGATGTCAGTTTGCTGCATTGCAATAGAATCCGCCAACCAAGTCAAAAATGCCAATGAAGTTATCAATGAGGACTAAAAAATGACCGAAAACGCCCGTCAGAGGCCTGAATTTCGCAATATCAATGCCATCAGCGATTTACCCAATTACCGACTCCCCGCAGCTGGCTGGGTGTCTATCTTGCATCGTGTCAGTGGCGCATTGATGTTCTTGCTCATGCCTTTCATCATTTGGATGTTTGACACGTCCATCACTTCAGAACTTTCATTTGCCAGCTTTTCAGCTGCCTTCAATGTCGGCATCGGCTTTGTGCCAGGCTGGTTCATGAAGCTGGTCGCCTTGGCCATCATTTGGGCTTATTTGCACCATTTCATTGCCGGCATTCGCCATCTCTACATGGATACATTTCACGCCGTCACCAAAGAATTTGGCAAATCTTCAGCCGTTGCCACCTTGGTCCTCAGCTTGGGACTGACAGTCATTTTGGCCGCCAAGTTGTTTGGCCTTTACTAATCAGGAGCAGATCAAATGTCAGTTAATTACGGCTCTAAACGCATCACGACAGGCGCTCGCTACGGCCTGCGAGACTGGTTGGCTCAACGTATCACTGCCGCCTTGATGGCCGCCTTCACCTTGCTGGTGCTGGTGCAGTTTATTTTCACCAGCGGCCCTGTTGGTTACGAACAATGGGCAGGTATTTTTGCCGCTCAATGGATGAAATTCTTGACGTTTGTCACCATCCTTTCCTTGCTCTACCACGCTTGGATTGGCATCCGTGACATTTGGATGGACTACATCAAACCCCTTGGTTTGCGTCTTTTCTTGCATGTCGCTTCCCTGATTTGGCTCATTGGCTGTGCTGGCTGGGCTGTTCAGGCTTTGTGGCGTCTTTGATTCAGTTCAGTACCGATTGAAACTTCTCAGGTCTTGAACCCTCACCTCTCAAACAAGAACTCAAACACCATGACTTACACCAAAGACAAGATCGCCACGCGCAAATTTGACGTCGTGATCGTCGGCGCCGGTGGCTCCGGTATGCGCGCCTCATTGCAACTGGCACGTGCTGGTTTGAACGTTGCAGTGCTCTCCAAAGTATTCCCCACCCGCTCACACACTGTGGCGGCGCAAGGTGGCATTGGCGCTTCATTGGGCAACATGTCCGATGACAACTGGCACTACCACTTTTACGACACCATCAAGGGCTCCGACTGGTTGGGCGACCAAGACGCCATTGAGTTCATGTGCCGTGAAGCACCCAAGGTGGTATACGACCTTGAGCACATGGGCATGCCCTTTGACCGCAACCCAGATGGCACCATTTACCAGCGTCCTTTTGGCGGCCACACTGCCAACTACGGCGAGAAGCCTGTTCAACGCGCTTGTGCTGCGGCCGACCGTACTGGCCACGCCATGTTGCACACCTTGTACCAACAAAACGTCAAAGCCAAAACCAGCTTCTTCGTGGAGTGGATGGCGCTTGACCTGATCCGCGACGCCGAAGGCGATGTGGTGGGCGTGACTGCCCTCGAAATGGAAACCGGCGACTTGCACATCTTGCACGCCAAAACCGTGTTGTTGGCCACTGGCGGCGCAGGTCGCATCTTTGCAGCCTCGACCAATGCCTTCATCAACACCGGCGACGGCTTGGGCATGGCAGCACGCGCTGGCATTCCTTTGGAAGACATGGAGTTCTGGCAATTTCACCCCACTGGCGTGGCCGGCGCTGGTGTGTTGCTCACAGAAGGCTGCCGCGGTGAAGGCGCTATTTTGCTCAACAGCAATGGCGAGCGTTTCATGGAGCGCTATGCGCCTACATTGAAAGACTTGGCCCCACGCGACTTCGTGTCACGATCCATGGACCAAGAGATCAAAGAAGGTCGCGGTTGCGGACCCAACAAAGACTATGTGCTCTTGAAACTGGACCACTTGGGTGCAGAAACCATTCACAAGCGCTTGCCCTCTGTGTATGAAATTGGCGTTAACTTTGCCAACGTCGACATCACCAAAGAAGCAATCCCTGTGGTGCCCACCATCCACTACCAAATGGGCGGCATTCCCACCAATGTTCATGGTCAAGTGGTTACACAAACGGCCAGTAGCCACAACGCCGTGGTCAATGGCTTGTACGCAGTGGGCGAATGCTCATGCGTTAGCGTTCACGGCGCCAATCGCTTAGGCACCAACTCCTTGCTCGACTTGCTGGTATTTGGCCGCGCAGCCGGCAACCACATTGTTGACTTCGCTAGCAAAACCAAATCGCACAAAGATTTGCCCAATGATGCGGCCGACTTCACCTTGGCCCGCCTCAACCGCTTGGAAGGTCGCAAAGGCGAATATGCGCAAGACGTGGCCAACGACATGCGCGCCGCCATGCAAAAACACGCTGCCGTGTTCCGCACACAAGCCAGCATGGACGAAGGCGTGGTCAAAATTGCCGAGATTCGCGAACGCGTCAATGCCATTGGTTTGACCGACACCTCCAAAGTCTTCAATACTGCCCGCATTGAAGCTTTGGAAGTAGATAACTTGATCGAGTGCGCACAAGCCACCATGGTGTCTGCAGCTGCTCGCAAAGAATGCCGCGGTGCGCACACTGTGAGCGACTACGAGCGTCCGGCAGATGATCCCATTGCGCCATTGGGTCGTGACGACGCCAACTGGATGAAACACACCTTGTGGCACAGCGACAACAACAGCCTGACCTACAAGCCCGTCAACTTGAAACCGCTCACGGTGGACTCTGTGCCACCCAAAGTCCGGACGTTCTAAATTCCTGAAGGTTGAATCATGACATTACGTACATTTGAAATCTATCGTTACGATCCAGACAAGGATGCCAAGCCTTACATGCAAACCATTCAGGTTGAATTGGATGGCAACGAGCGCATGCTGCTAGATGCCTTGATGAAGCTGAAAAAAGTGGATCCCACTTTGTCATTCCGCCGTTCATGCCGTGAAGGCGTTTGCGGCTCTGACGCCATGAACATCAACGGCAAAAATGGTTTGGCTTGCCTCACCAACATGCTCACTTTGCCTGGCAAGATTGTTTTGAAACCCCTGTCGACATGACGCAGTTTTTCAAGCAATACAACTCAATCAAGCCCTACCTGATCAACGACAGCATTCCGCCCGAAAAAGAGCGTTTGCAAAGCCCTGAAGAGCGCGAAGAACTGAACGGTTTGTACGAGTGCATTTTGTGCGCCAGCTGCTCCACTTCTTGCCCCAGCTTCTGGTGGAACCCCGACAAGTTTGTGGGTCCTGCTGGCTTGTTGCAAGCTTATCGCTTTCTGGCGGACAGCCGTGACCATGGCACCGAAGAGCGCTTGGACAATCTGGAAGACCCCTATCGCCTGTTTCGATGCCACACCATCATGAACTGCGTGGATGTGTGCCCGAAGAGCCTGAACCCCACCAAAGCGATTGGCAAGATCAAAGAGATGATGGTGCGTCGCGCCGTTTAATCCAGATCACACAAAGAGTCGATCAACATGGGAGATGAATTGCTCGAAGGATTGGACCGCCACACCCCCTTGGGTGAGCGCGCTCTAAGCAAACTGCGCTGGCGCTGCCGGCGCGGCTTGTTGGAAAACGATCTTTTCATTGAGCGATTTTTCAACCGCTTTGCTCCTCAGATGACTGTGGGGCAAGCGCGCGGCATGTATGTGCTGATGGACCTGTCTGACAACGATCTCATGGATTTGCTCTTGAAGCGCAAACCCCTAGGCTCAGAGATTGAATCTGAAGAAGTCAGCGAAGTTCTGACGATGCTGCTGCAATAATGTTTGCAATTAAATTGCAATGAACACAAAGTGAATTGACCGATAAATAGAGGAAATTGAACCATGAAACTTGCTGACAACAAAGCCACCCTGTCGTTCAGTAACGGCAGCCCCAGCATTGAAATGCCCGTTTACAGCGGCAGCATTGGTCCTGATGTGATCGACATTCGCAAGCTCTATGGGCAAAGCGGTATGTTCACCTACGACCCAGGTTTCTTGTCAACGGCCTCTTGCCAATCTGCCATTACCTACATCGATGGCGACAAGGGCGAATTGCTGTATCGCGGCTACCCCATTGAACAATTGGCCAACCATGGCGACTACTTGGACACCTGCTACTTGCTGCTTAAAGGCAACCTGCCTGACGCCAAGCAAAGTCAAGATTTTCACAAGTTGGTGAACAACCACACCATGGTGAATGAGCAAATGCAATTTTTCTTGCGTGGCTTCCGCCGTGATGCACACCCCATGGCCGTGTTGACTGGCTTGGTGGGTGCGTTGTCTGCTTTCTATCATGACAGCACCGACATCAACAATCCTGAGCACCGCGAAATTTCGGCCATTCGTTTGATTGCCAAATTGCCAACTTTGGTGGCCATGTCCTACAAATATGGCGTGGGTCAGCCCTTCATGTACCCCCAAAACAGCCTGTCCTACTCTGGCAATTTCTTGCGCATGATGTTTGGTGTGCCTTGCGAAGACTATGTGGTCAACCCTGTACTCGAGCGCGCACTCGACCGCATCTTTATTTTGCATGCAGACCATGAACAAAACGCCTCCACCTCCACGGTGCGTTTGTGCGGCTCATCGGGCACCAACCCATTTGCCGCTATCGCCGCCGGCGTGGCTTGTCTGTGGGGCCCTGCCCACGGCGGCGCCAACGAAGCTTGCTTGAACATGCTCGACGACATCCAAAGAATGGGTGGCATTGCCAAAGTGGGCGAGTTCATGGAGCAGGTCAAAGACAAAAACTCTGGCGTTAAGCTCATGGGCTTTGGTCACCGTGTTTACAAGAACTACGACCCCCGCGCCAAATTGATGCAAGAAACTTGCAACGAAGTCTTGGCTGAGTTGGGCTTGGAAAACGACCCCTTGTTCAAATTGGCCAAACAAGTTGAAAAAATTGCGCTGGAAGACGACTACTTTGTTTCCCGCAAACTCTACCCCAATGTCGATTTTTACTCTGGCATCGTGCAACGCGCCATTGGCATCCCAGTGAATTTATTCACCGGCGTCTTCGCCTTGGCACGCACTGTGGGCTGGATTGCCCAATTGAATGAAATGATTGGCGACCCCGAGTACAAAATCGGTCGTCCCCGTCAGCTGTTCACAGGCTCACCCCGCCGTAACGTGCCAGGCGCGAAATAAGCTTCGCCCAGCCCTTAAAAGCCCGCGCGATCCGCGGGCTTTTTTCATGCATTCAGCTTAAAATGCAAGGCTAGACCCTAGGAAGCACCATGGCACGCACGCTTTACGACAAAATTTGGGACGAACACGTCGTCCACACAGAAGAAGACGGCACCTCCGTTTTGTACATTGACCGCCACTTGGTTCATGAAGTCACCAGCCCTCAAGCCTTTGAAGGTTTGCGCCAGGCTGGCCGCAAAGTTTGGCGTGTGAGCTCTATTGTGGCCACCGCAGACCACAACACGCCCACCACAGGATGGGAGTTGGGCTACGACGGCATCACCGACCCCATCAGCAAAGAACAAATCACCACCCTAGACAGCAACATAGCTGAATTTGGCTCGGCTGCTTTCTTCCCCTTCATGTCCAAGCGTCAGGGCATCGTGCATGTCATTGGCCCTGAAAACGGCGCAACCTTGCCCGGCATGACGGTGGTCTGCGGCGACTCGCATACGTCTACGCACGGCGCATTTGGCGCACTGGCACACGGCATCGGTACCAGCGAGGTCGAGCACGTCATGGCCACGCAAACCTTGTTGGCCAAAAAAGCCAAAAATATGTTGGTCAAGGTTGAAGGTAGCGTTGCCAAAGGCATCACTGGCAAAGACATTGTGCTCGCCATCATTGGCAAAATTGGCACTGCGGGCGGTACCGGCTACACCATCGAGTTTGGTGGCTCAGCCATTCGCGCTTTGTCCATGGAAGGCCGCATGACAGTTTGCAACATGGCCATTGAAGCTGGCGCCCGCGCTGGCCTTGTGGCGGTGGATGATAAAACCATTGAGTATGTCAAAGGACGCTTGCTGTCTCCCACCGGTGTGGAATGGGACCATGCAGCGGCCTACTGGAAAACATTGCAATCGGATCCGGGAGCGCATTTTGATGCCGTGGTTGAAATCAATGCAGCCGATATCGTGCCGCAAGTCACTTGGGGTACCTCACCCGAAATGGTGCTGGGCATCAACGGCATCGTGCCCGATCCCGACAAAGAAAAAGACGCCAACAAGCGCGGCGCCATCGAGCGCGCCCTGACCTACATGGGCCTCGAACCTGGCAAAGCGCTCAACGATATTTTTGTTGACAAGGTATTCATTGGCTCATGCACCAACAGCCGCATCGAAGACATGCGGGAAGCTGCCGCTGTAGTCAAAAAATTGGGCCAAAAAGTTTCCAAAGGTGTGAAGCTGGCCATGGTGGTTCCTGGCTCTGGCTTGGTCAAAGAACAAGCCGAGCGCGAAGGTTTGCACGAGATTTTCAAAGCGGCCGGTTTTGAATGGCGTGAGCCCGGTTGCTCGATGTGCTTGGCCATGAATGCCGACCGACTAGAACCTGGTGAGCGTTGCGCTAGCACCAGCAATCGCAACTTCGAAGGCCGTCAAGGCGCTGGCGGTCGCACCCACTTGGTCAGCCCCGCCATGGCTGCAGCCGCTGCCATTCATGGTCACTTTGTGGATATTCGTCAGTTTGCCTAAGTGCAGCTGATCACGAACACCCCAGAAAAAGATCAAGGAACACACATGCAAAAATTCAATGTGCACAAAGGCCTCGTAGCGCCCATGGACCGTGAGAACGTCGACACCGACGCCATCATTCCAAAGCAATTCCTCAAGTCCATTCGAAAGACCGGGTTTGGTCCCAACTTGTTTGACGAGTGGCGCTATTTGGATGCTGGCTACCCTGGCCAAGACCCTGCCAGCCGCAAGCCCAACCCCGATTTTGTTTTGAACCAATCGCGCTACCAAGGTGCTTCCATTCTGCTGGCGCGCAAAAACTTTGGCTGCGGCTCCTCACGCGAACATGCCCCTTGGGCCATTGACCAATACGGCTTTCGCGCGGTCATTGCGCCAAGCTACGCTGACATCTTTTTCAACAACTGCTTTAAAAATGGTTTGCTGCCCATCGTTTTGCCAGAAAACGTGGTGGCACAGTTGTTTGACGAAGTGGCTGCATTTCCAGGCTATCAACTGACCATCGACTTAGAACGTCAAGTGGTTGTAAAGCCACAAGGTGAAGAGCTTGCTTTTGAAGTTCAAGCTTTCCGCAAATATTGCCTGATCAATGGTCTTGACGACATTGGTTTGACCTTGCGCCACTCAGACAAAATCAAAGCTTTTGAAGCAGAACGCTTGGCCACCAAACCTTGGTTGGCTCACGTCGCTTAATCATCGACTCTTAGAAAATACATCATGAAAATTGCAGTTCTGCCGGGTGACGGCATTGGTACCGAAATTGTTGCGGAGGCCGTCAAGGTCTTGCAGGCACTTGACCTGAAATTCGAAATGGAAGAAGCCTTGGTGGGCGGCGCCGCTTTCGAAGCTCACGGACACCCTTTGCCAGAATCCACCCTCAAGCTCGCCAAAGAATCTGACGCTATTTTGTTTGGCGCTGTGGGAGATTGGAAATACGACAAGCTCGACCGTCCTTTGCGACCTGAACAAGCCATTTTGGGCTTGCGCAAAAACTTAGGCTTGTTTGCCAACTTCCGCCCAGCTATTTGTTACGAGCAGTTGGTGGGAGCTTCTAGCCTCAAGCCCGAGCTCATCTCCGGCCTCGACATCCTCATTATTCGGGAGCTCACCGGCGACATCTATTTTGGTCAGCCTCGTGGCCGCAGAGTGGCCACCGATGGTCACTTCCCCGGCGCCGAAGAAGCTTTTGACACCATGCGCTATTCGCGCCCCGAAATTGAGCGCATTGCCCACGTGGCTTTCCAGGCAGCACGCAAGCGCAGCAAGAAGGTCACCAGTGTCGACAAGTCGAATGTGCTTGAGACTTTCCAGTTCTGGAAAGATGTGGTCACCGATGTGCACAAAGAATACCCCGATGTGGCGCTCGACCACATGTACGTTGACAACGCTGCCATGCAATTGGTCAAAGAACCCAAGAAATTCGATGTGGTGGTCACGGGCAATATGTTTGGCGACATTCTGTCCGACGAAGCCTCCATGCTCACGGGCTCTATTGGCATGCTGCCCTCCGCTAGCTTGAACAGCAAAAACCAAGGCTTGTACGAACCCAGCCACGGCAGTGCCCCTGATATTGCTGGTAAGGGTATTGCAAACCCATTGGCTACAATACTCTCAGCCGCCATGATGTTACGTTTTTCACTGAACCAAGCCGAAGCTGCCGATCGCATTGAGACGGCCGTGAAGTCTGTGCTTGCCTCAGGTTTGCGCACGGTCGACATCTGGTCTGAAGGCACACAAAAGGTCAGCACCCGCGACATGGGTGAAGCCGTTGTGAAAGCCATTACAAAAACGACAAAGAGCTAACAGCTCCAAACTCGTCATGCCCTTCCGGCTCGACGAGTCGGAATCTCAACAATTAAATTGAAAGGGTGATGACATGAAATTGGTAGGACTTGTAGGCTGGCGCGGCATGGTCGGCTCCGTTTTAATGGAGCGCATGCAAGCCGAGGGTGACTTTGGGTTGATCGAACCCTTGTTCTTCTCCACCTCCAACTCTGGCGGCAAAGCGCCCGCCATGGCCAAAAACGAAACCACGCTGCAAGACGCATTCAACATCGATGCCTTAAAGCGTTGCGACATCATCATCACCGCACAAGGCGGCGACTACACCACCGAAGTTTTCCCTAAGCTGCGTGCAGCCGGCTGGAACGGTCATTGGATTGACGCAGCCTCCACACTGCGCATGGAAAAAGACGCCGTCATCATTTTGGATCCGGTGAACATGCCTGTCATTCAATCTGCATTGAAGAATGGCGGTAAGAATTGGGTTGGCGGCAATTGCACAGTGAGCTGCATGTTGATGGGTGTGGGCGCCTTGTACAAAGCTGGCTTGGTCGAATGGATGAGCACCCAAACCTACCAAGCAGCCTCGGGTGGCGGTGCACAACACATGCGTGAGTTACTCACGCAATACGGCACCTTGAACAAAGAAGTGAAGGCTTTGCTAGACGATCCCAAAAGCGCTATTTTGGAAATCGATCGCAAGGTCATCGACAAGCAACGGTCCCTCAGCGGCGAAGAGACTGCCAACTTTGGCGTCCCCCTGGGCGGCTCCCTCATTCCCTGGATCGACAAAGACCTGGGCAACGGCATGTCCAAAGAAGAGTGGAAAGGCATGGCCGAAACCAACAAAATATTGGGACTTGGCGAAGCCTTCAATTCTTCAGCCATTCCCGTTGATGGCTTCTGCGTGCGCGTAGGCGCCATGCGCTGTCACAGCCAGGCCCTCACCTTCAAGTTGAAAAAAGACGTACCCGTGGCCGACATTGAAGCCATGATCGCTGCCGACAACCAGTGGGTCAAAGTGGTTCCCAACACCCGTGAGGCCACTTTGAAAGACCTCACCCCTGTGGCCGTCACTGGCACCATGACCATTCCGGTGGGTCGCATTCGCAAGTTGGCCATGGGGCCAGAGTATCTGGGCGCCTTTACCATCGGCGATCAGTTGCTTTGGGGTGCGGCAGAACCTTTGCGTCGCATGCTGCGCATTTTGTTGGCGGCCTAAGCACTCAGCGCGCATGAATCGCTACCTCAGCTTCCATGCCAAGGCCTATGCGGTTTTAACTTGCATTTTTGGGCTTTGCTTGTGCTGCTTGAGTTTGAGTGTGCAAGCCCTGTCCATGGCAGGCATTGAAGTACAGTCTCACAAAAGCGAACCATTGCGCGCCGAGATCAGCGTGTTAAGTGCCACTGCAGATGAATGGGCTCAATTGGTCGTGAAAGTTGCACCAGCCGAACGATTTGAACAACTGGGTTTGGTTTTCTCTCCCGCCATGGGACAAATCCAAGTTGAACTCTTTGAATCAAGCGATGGCAGCAAACGCATTCGTTTGTTAAGCCCACAAGCGTTTTCCGATCATTTTGTCGATCTTTTGATAGAAGCTCAAACGGCATCGGGTAAATGGGTGAAGGCCTTTACCCTCATGCTCAAACCGCCGCCCCTCAAGGTGAACGCCCCCGTTCAACTGCCACTGGCAGCCAATGCTTTGCCTCAAGCCCAACAAACTCCTGCCGCCGAGCACATCGTGCAACAAGGTGAGAGCGCCAGTCAAATCATTCAAAAGTGGCTCACAGAAGACATGAGCATGCAGCAAATGTTGGTGGCCTTGTTAAAAACTCAGCCCGATGCATTCATACAAGGCAATGTGAATTTGCTGCGTGCGGGCGCCGTTCTCAAAGCGCCCTCTCAAACAGCTGTTCGCGCCATTGACTCTGAAGATGCTCGCCAATTTTTGCTTGCACAACAAAAAGAATTCAT